>JAOZRC010000978.1 GCA_029940345.1 Desulfobacterales bacterium | reverse complement strand
CAAAAATCAACGTCAATATCCGGCATACTTTTACGGGCGGGATTAAGGAAACGTTCAAAAATCAGGCCATGTTCGATGGGGTCTAAATCGGTGATTCTTAGAGAATAGGCCACCAGGCTGCCGGCCGCCGAACCGCGGCCCGGTCCTACGGGAACATTGTTCTCTTTGGCAAAACGAATGAAATCGGCGACAATCAAAAAATAGCCGGCAAAGCCCATTTTAATAATCAGGCCCATTTCATATTCCAGCCGCTCTTTGTAAACGGTTTCCTCTAAATCCGGATTTTTCTTTTTTAAGCGGTCAAGAATACGCGCATACCCTTTACGCGTGTCCTGTTCAAACAGATCATCCGTTGATAATTTTTTGCCCTCCGCATCAGAGCTAAAGCGCGGGAAATGATAGGTGTTAAAATCAAATTCAACCTGGCAACGCTCCGCAATAGCTGTCGTATTTTCCAATGCCTGGGGACAATCCTTAAACGCCCGATGCATATCATCCGGGGATTTAAAATAGAGCTGATCGGTTGAAAATTTAAACCGACTGTCGTCATTCATGGTTTTACCGGTCTGAATACACAGTAAAACTTCATGGGCGCGAACATCCTGGCGATTCAGGTAATGGCAGTCGTTCGTGGCGACCAGAGGGATTGAAAGGCGCCGGCTCATATCGTAAAGCGCTTCATTCACTTTAGTTTGCGCTTCAATGCCATTTTCCTGAACTTCAAGATAAAAATTATCCTCACCGAAGATATCAAGATAGTTTTGCGCCGCCGCGTCCGCTTTGTCTGTCAGGTTGGCGGTGATCAGTCTGGGAATTTCACCGTGAAGACAGGCTGAAAGGGCAATTAATCCTTTTCTGTGTGTGCGCAGCAACTCTTTATCAATGCGCGGTTTATAGTAAAACCCTTTCAGTTGAGCGACCGAGGCCAATTGGCAGAGATTGCGATAGCCCTCTTGATTTTTCGCCAAAAGAACCAAATGATTCATCTGACGGTCTTTCTCATGCTCTTTGTCGGTAAGACGCCGGGGAGCCAGGTAACATTCACATCCGATGATCGGCTTAACACCGGCTTTGAGCGCTTTTTCATAAAATTCCAATGTGCCGAACATCGTGCCGTGATCCGTAATCGCTACGGCATCCATGCCAAAAGCGCGGGTCTGGTCTAATAGGGCATCAATACGGATGGCGCCATCTAACAGGCTGTATTGGGTGTGTACGTGAAGATGGGTGAAAGGAGTTGGGGAGTCAGTTAGCATATTATTCATTGTATATTAATTTAGGGTTGCAGGTTGTCAGTCAGATTTGCAGAACAGTTGATTACTGATAACCAGAATGGCCATTTGAAGTCAACCCTGAAACTTCGAATAAAACCGGTTAAAGAAAAATAGTGATTATGTCATTATTGACTTGTATTATTTTTTATTATATATGCAATAAGATAATAATCTACGGATTACAGGCAATCAGATAGTTCGCTGATAAAATTTTTCGACCTGTGCGGTCGCAATTGGCGATGTAGGGTGGGCATCGCCGGGAAAAAACTTTGCACCTGGTACATTTCTTTGTCGGCGATGCCTGCCATTCCGATTAAAACCGGTGGGCAAGGGTTGTCTTTTTTTACAAAGTCTGTCGCTTTTCGTTTTCATCAGATATAAACCGGGTAAGTGTGAAAACCATTGCCCACCCTACATTTTATATCAATTGCACAGCTCGAAAATTTTCAGATGCATTAAGAGTCTGTTTGAAAAGTCTTAAATCGGCTGCAAAAGCGTGAGAGCGGTTCTGAT
>JAOZRC010000310.1 GCA_029940345.1 Desulfobacterales bacterium | reverse complement strand
CTACATTAAAAATGTAAACCGACAAATGAAGGATGCCAGAAAGTGCCTTGTAAAATTATTTCCGACTTTTTCCGAAATTGTCAAAAAATATTTAATTTTGATTTGTTGATTCTTTTAAGCTAAAGTTTGCATGTACTCCTTTATTTCGAAAAAGCCAAAAACAAATCATTATACTTCCAATTGATATAATAAGGAACAAAGAAAATCAAGAATGGATATCAACTGAATTATCGTCAGGTTTAATAACAACCGCCATTTGTGGTTATACTTGGCACGGTCATAATTGGTGATTTGAAATATATCTCACGCCCATGAATTAAGGTATTTAGCAATCATAAAATCACGGGAAAATCACCAATTATGGCCTTATAGAGTATATAGTGATGCAAGTGCATCGGTCAAACCTACGAATTAATTTAAAAATATCTTGACAATAAAACTGAATAGCAAATATAATCGGGCCAGTATCTAAAGAGATCAAAGTTTAAAGGCATCATTTCTTTTTTTTCTTATCAATCATTTCCTAATTTAGTAATCTTATACTGTTTTAGTTGATTTGTGCTGCCTTTTGGTGTGTAGATTCGGATACCAACATAAGCCGGGACAATAAATGTAGTCGTAGGTCGGGTTGAGGAACGAAACCTGACGAATTCAGGCTGATGTCAGTTCTGTTCCTCAACCCAACCTACGTCTGTCCCGCCTTATGTGGGTAGCTGTAGATTCAATTGAAAAGCCTTATTCTGCCTGAAAAGCTAAATTGTAACACCGTTAGGAGTAGCCATGCAAAATAAATCTTTAAATGTTATATGTAGCCTGTGTTTTTTCATTCTTTGCACTGTGTGTGTACATGCAAAAGAAAGCAGTATTAAAATGGGTAAGATTGATATTGTTCCCAGCATTACGGTTAGTGGTGTTTATGATGATAACATCTATCTTGGGAATAATAAGATAGAACCCAACCAGGAGGATTGGATTACTCATATTGAGCCCGGAATTCTTTTTCGTTATCGTATGGGGGGCAGAGGAGACGTATCCTTGGGGTATGTTGGGAATTTTGCCTTCTATGCCGATAATAACGATAATAATTGGAATAATAACACCGGTTATATGAAACTGCGATATAATTCTCCGGGCGGACTCATTCTTGGCATTGATGAAACTTTTAAAGGAAAAGAAGACCCGTATGGCGATCTGGCGCAATTTCGACTGGGCTTCAAAACAAAACGCTGGATTAACGATTTAAAAACAAAACTTGGTTTTAAATTTTCGGATCAGTTTAAAATACTGGGATACTACGATTCTTATATCCAGAAATATGATCTGGAGAGGGATTACTCCCAAAATTATAATGATAATCAGTTTGGCGCCGGCTTTGAAACAAGGCTTCACACTCGCACATGGGGCTTTATTCGTTATTATTACGGTGCCAGGGATTACACAACACATCCGGCGGAATCCGATGTGAATGATAATAATGATGCTGATTATAATTGGCACAGTGTTATAACCGGCGTAAATTGGAATGCGACTCCCAAATTGGACGGAGAGATCAATTTGGGATATCAGTGGGTACTGTTTGATAATGAAGCCGATGTCAACGGATTTGAATACCAAGATACGGGTATGCTTGTAGCTGATACTTCCGTCACGTATATGCCATTCACTGATTCTTCTTTTAAATTTAATTTTTTCAGAGCGTTACGATCATCAGGCGCTAACACGGCTCGCTTTTTTGAAGAAACCGGCGTCGGTTTGGATTACAAACAAACATTTTTGACTGTCGCAACCTTTCGTATCGGTGGAGTTTACAGTCTGGACAATTACAATATGTCCGGAATAAACGGCGTCGAAGACAGGGAGGATGATAATATTAAATTTAACGTCGGACTGAATTACAATATTTTAAAATGGTTAAATGCCGGCATCGCTTATCAATATTGGAAAAAAGATTCCAATTACGCTTATAATGATTATACAGATAACCGGTTTGCCGGTTTAATAGGGGCGACCTACTAAACCCTATTTACCCAAAGCGGCCACAAAGCTTTTTAATTTTTGAAGAAAAGGCTTTTTAATCTGAATTTTCAGATAAAGATCACCTGCGTCACCTCCGCCTTTACCCGGAGCCCCCATTTTTGAAAGGCGTATTCGCTGACCTTCTCTGATCCCCGCTGGAATATTAACCACCAATTTTTTGGATCCTTTTTTCGAAAGATAGGCGTAGGGACCGCCTTGCAATGCCTGGTCATGATTAAGTTCAATCGTATCCTGGATATCAACGCCACTTTTAGCTGATCGCATACCACTTATTTTCTTTAATACATATTGGGATAGTTTACTGACTGGCTTTGGCATGGCAAAGATATTATTATCGGAAGTCTCCTGATTTAAGGAACCGGGGTTTAACGAACCGGAAAAAAAGAATCCTTCCATTGATCTGAATCCTGAGGAGCCCGGTTTTTTCATTCTAACGGTGTGGCTACTCTGGTTAGCATAGTCGCCAAATATCTCGTTAAATCCCCTGAATCCGAAAGCCCTGGTCATTTCTTCAAAAATATTCTGAATATCTGAATCTTTAAAAATATCGTGTTCAGAGTAGGTGCTTCTAAACTGACTATGGGCTGAAGAACCGAATTGCTGGCGCATCGCATCATATTCACGCTTTTTTTCAGGATTAGATAAAACCGCGTAGGCTTCGTTCACACCCTTCATTTTTTCAGCATTGGCAGGATTTTCCTTATTACGATCCGGATGATATTGAAAGGCCAGATCACGGTAAGCCTGTTTGGTTTGCTTCTGGGAGGCATTCTTTCTAATGCCTAGCGTTTGGTAATAATCCTTCGGTGTCGGTGGCGCCATAAATGGTTCCCTAGTCCAATTAGGAATGCGAATTAAATAACTTCCCCATTTGGAGTGCAAACTTCAGTTTGCGTTTCCCGTGATACAAGCTGAAGCTTGCACTCCTCTTTGTTAATATGTAAAAATTATTTAATTTCTAATCCTTAGTCCAATTAGTTTAAGGTTCAAACTGCGTATGCTTTTTCAAACGCTTTACAAAAATTCTGGAAACAGTCCGGTGGCAAAGCATTGACGCCGGCAGCTCCTGTACGGCCACCGCCTGTGGGAAAAGCACGGCATAAAGCGTCCGCACCGGTTTTGTTATTCAACGGCGCTCGTACACTGATCCGATCGGTCCCGTCAGTATTGGCGACAACAAGCGCATGGGCCTTGGACGGTTTTTCATGCGTTTTTGTGTTTATAAAGACACCGGATATACGTCGCGACCAAGATTCCGCCGGCAATCTGAAAAGACGTACTACCATCGTTTCCAATATCGGTGAAATCTTCCTGGCTTTATCCATATCACTACCAAAACCAGTTCTTAATTGCTTAAGCATAAGGGATTGGTGATAAAAATCAAACGGATTCTCAAACGGTTGAACCGCCTCATAGAGAATCTGGGGTGCAAAATGCAGGTCCGCTATTGATGCGCCATAACCGTTATAATTAAGCAATTCACCCAATTCTTGTAATTGGTTGATTTGTGCGGTCGCTAAGGTAAGCGCCTTTGCCTTTTGGCGCGCTTTTTGAACCAAATTGTCGCCGAAAGCGCCGACTATAGACCATAAACGGTGTTTACCATTGATTAGCCGATCAACTATCAATGATGTACAGGTTTCAGGATGCGTATCAATATGAGCTTCCAGATTATGGTTTTTCGGAATATCGCCGGCAAAATGATGATCTGCATAAAAAACACGGCATTGATTGGTTAAAAGGGCTAAAAGTCCTTGCCGGTTGCTATCTAAGGAGACATCCAGAACCGTAACGATCGCATGATGCATCCCTTCTATACGTGATAGCAATTGAATATCACGCTTTACACCGGTGACTAATTGGGCGGTGCGCGGTTCTGTCATCCTGAGTTGATGGAGCGCGCATAAGCCATCGGCATCACCGTTGAAAACGTCAATAGATTTCAAAATTATCTATTTTCCGGGAAGAATATTATCAAACTGGTACTCCTGCACCGGAAAGCCGACTGAAGCTTCGAACTCCCGTTCACCCCATTGTTCAATACATAGAAGAGCGTTGCCGTCATCATCTTCATAGTTCCAAGTGAGCACTTCAGCACCTTCTCCCTGGCATGACTTCATAAAATGACCTCCGGAGGTTTCCTCCAAATAATAAGTCTTGCCTTCGTAAACAATTTCATCCGGGGAGTCTCCGGTTTCGAGAATATGTTGTTTGATTTCAGGTCCAAGCCGGCTAAAAGCAATTTTACGGCTCAGACTCCAATACGCTTCATCATCGTGTTCATATTCAAGGTAAAGAATTTCATCAAAGCTTCGCAGTTGCCATTCATACGATAAATTGCCGTCTCCCCAATCGTAACAATCGTAAGCCTCAATTTTCCAGGTTTTCATATCATAATCGACCATAAAACCTTTTTTCATGTCAGAAAGAGTAAGGTCGCCCTGGGGTTCCGTTTCTTCTTCTTTTTTTTTATCTTTTTTTAAAAAATCGAAAAAACCCATTCTGTTGTTCCTTATCCGGCTTGCCGGATTCCCCTGTTAAAGGGGAATCCGGTCAACCTAATTATTTCAGCCAATCCCCATTTTTTTCTTTAACTCCAATAAAGACTGGGATGGTGCCGGCGTTGATCCACCGGACAGAAGTGCTTGACTTATTTCATCATCAACATTTTGGTCTGGAGTTCCCAATTCACCATAAGCGATAGCGATAGATTCATCTTCCTCAACCTTGGCCTTCATCTTTTCAAGCATCGCAATGGTTCCGGAAGAATCAATCTGGGACAATTGCTTATTGATTTTTTTGGTGGCGCTAGCGGTTTTGGACCTTGCCTTCAAGGTTGTCAGCTCGTTTTCGTAGGTGGAGACGGTGGACTTGATTTTGTTCACATTGGCTTGAAGTTTGTTCGCCATCTGTTCATGGCGCTTGGCTTCCTCACCAATACGCAATGCATCATTTGAAAACTGTTCCTTTTTAGCCAATGCTTCGGTTGCCAGACGTTCCGCATCAGCAGCATCTAAAGCGCCGCTTTGCATTTTTTGCAAAAGCAGCATGGCTTTACGTTCATAATCAGCCGCCTGTTTCTTTTTATTATCCGCATTACGTCGTGTCCGAATAGCCATTCCTTTAACTTCTGCCAAGCTGGTCATCGCTCCTTGCATATCTTTTCTAAGATCACGAATTCCCTGTTCAGTTAATTTGATAGGGTCTTCGAATTTATCAAGCATCGCATGTGATTCAGCCTGAGTCATTTTAAAAATACGACTAAAAAAAGACATAAAAAACCTCCCTTATTTACTATGAATTATAATTTTAATCTTTATAAAGTTACGCAACTGTTCGTAATAACCATACTACTTAGCGGCATAGCTTAACAATTCTGCGCTGAATTCAGCCAGAGCCAGACTTAAAGAGCTGATTGAGCCTTTAAGTTCATTCTGATCAAGATTCTCCAGTTGGAGCGTATCTCTGAAAATAATTTTCTCGGCGGTCTCATCCAGCACAAAGGCGCCATGAACCAACTCACGATTTATTTGCAGTAAACGTTTAAAAAAATCGCCCGGTTCTTTAGGTGTATCCATGATAACTTGCTCTAAGATAAGAATCGGATCTTCGCAATCAATAATAAAATTTTTTATACCGTTTTCCTCATCACTAATGACCACAAGTTCTTCCGCTTCATCCTCCTGCACAATTGGCAATTCCAATTCAAAAAGATAGGATTTAACCAGTTCAAATTTTTCTGACATGCAAACCTCCTTTGGTATTTAGGTTATTCGTTAAAAACATACGATACAACAATAGGTTATCTGCTGTATCTTTGATTAAACGATAATTATGAAAATTGGGGACGCTCGTTTGAAATAACCACCAAATCATCATTTTGGCAGATTATATAATCGGCTTGGGGATTAGATATAAAGACCCCTTCAGAATTGTCTTCCACGGACATACATGTTATATTATACTCTTTTTTAAAGGTGCACATCACTTCAAGAAAAGTCTTGCCAAGCGTAAATGATGGTGCTCGTATTTTGTAGAGTTCATTCCCGTACCGATTGCTTACCAATTCTGAAATAAGATGCGTTACGCCGTGATCCAAAACGGACTGAACCAACAAATTGGTGGCAATTTCACCAACGACAATAATTTCATCCGCCTTAGCCAACTGGCAATGGGCGATATTTTTAGATTCGATTAATTCCACACACACATATAAATCAGGATAAAGACTCTTAATAGTCAGTGTGTCGAGGATTGTTTTGGCGTCCCGAACGTGGACATCCAGGTTATCATCGGAAAGCAAAATCGCGGAGTATGCCTGGCCGAGATTGGCTTTTTTAAGCACATCCGCGTTAATTTCACCTTTGATGAACGTTAAATTCGGATCATCTACCGGTTTTTCATCTAACTGTGATATAAGTACAATCGGGGTTTTCTTGCTTTTTTTATCAGCACGCAGTTCGGCGATAATATCAAAACCGGTGTAATTCCAACCACAAATAACAA
>JAOZRC010000309.1 GCA_029940345.1 Desulfobacterales bacterium | reverse complement strand
TAGTCAAATTACCCTACTTTATTTTGAAAAATGCCATTCTGTTAATTCTGATCCGATATTTTGCAAAATTATAACCAAAATGGGCGCGCAGCAGCAGCAGTTTCTTCAGGCGCGGTGAATGTGGCCATATCGCCCAGCATCACTTCGTAACCGGTGTGGTCACTACGGACCCAGGGGGCGTAATTGGAGCGTGCCAGTATAACGACTCGCAGTTCCAGCGGCGTTGCGCCATCTTCAATGCAAAGCAAACCCAGATTGTAACCATTCCGAAAAAGGCTGCGGTAAAGACGCTGGGTGTTGAGGACGCCGCGAGCGAGGTCTTTACAAAGCGGGGCGGTTAATTGGTGCAGTGAAGTTATGCCGGGTAAAATGCCCCATATTTCATAGAAACCTTCGGGGGCAAAGGATGCCATCCATTCCCAATCACCGGTTGCGCCGATATAGCGTACCCCATCCTTTTTTTCATGCTTCAAATAATCGGAAAAAAGATAGCGGCATCGCCCGGAAGCTTCAAAATAGCGCATTGCCCGGTTTTTCAGAAAACGATGGTGGTTAGATCTTATCCGGTCGGTATGAACCTGCAAATGGGGATGAACCAAGGAACCACCTGCCGAGGGCAGATGGTTTTGCGTGATCGCCACATAAAAGGCTTTGGGATCGCGCTCGGCCACGCGTCGTAAATAGTTGCAACAGTTGATAAAGCTGTTTGTATAAGATTGCAGCGATGCCGTGCCAATCTCTACAAAATGGTTGTTATCGAACAGACTGACGGCTGAATAGCTTCCGTAGGGAAACAGATTGGGAAAAAGGATTGATTCACCCTCGACTGTTCGTCCATGGGAATCAAGATCGGGTGACAGTTTTGGCGTCCTATGATCAATTTGAGGTTTACAAAACGGGCATTGATCCGTATCGGCCGCATCGGGTGGATGAGGCGGCAGTTTAGCAGCGCCCCTCTCTTTTTCATTGCTGCGGCTGAATGTTATGCGGCTGGTGCGCCAGGTGATCGGATTTGTGCGAATTTCAATACGTCGTTTCACCGGAATACCGGAAGCATCCGTGAACAGGGCGAACACATTTTCTTTTTCAAAGGCAAGGGGCAGTTCTTTGAACTTATGATTGAAACCGGTTCGGACTGATGATGTCATGACGTTTCTCCGATATGCCATTGAAAGCGCAACGCCTGCCCCAACGAATGGCAGGCATCAACACAAGCGCCACAATTATTGCATTCTGTTTCCCAAATACGGTTTAACTGGGTGGGGTCTAACGCCAAAGAACAGGCGCATTGGCAGGGCGTATCACTTTTTCGGCAAAGGCATCGCTTCCTTTCAAAGCCCACTTTCAGCCGCATCGGATTCAGATTTTTAGCCAACGTCAAAAAAACGGACTGGGGACAAATAAAGCGGCACCACACCCGCGTGCTTCCGATAAATTCGATGATAAGGACACTGGTGACTAAAATGGCAATATAGGTAAGCTGTTTTTCAATATAAAGATATTGAAATATTTGGGAATAGGCAAAGGGCATGGAAATCTGATTCAGTAACGGCCTCTTAAAAACAAAGGCAATGGTGCCTAAACCGATGATGACGAGCGCCAGTCTGAACATAAATCCACGGATTAGCAGCCGTTTTTTTGTGCTGCGCGGCAAGATGCGGTCAGAAAGCGTGTGAAACCATTCGGACAACAGGCCGAAAGGACAAATCCATGAACAAAACACAGTTCCCAGCATCAGGGCAATCCCCAGAACCAATCCCGCGCTGATGATAAATTTGGATGTAAAATACTGATTGATGATTGCAATCTGAAACACCGCCAAGGGGTCTGAAAAGGCCACTGTGCCGATATGGATGTTTAAAAAATTACCCCAAATCAGTTTGAATCCAAGGGCGTTTAAAAGAGGCAGAATCGCAAAAGTAAAGGCCACACCCATTTGAATCATTCTTCGCCATGTATGAATAGAATAATGAGGCATAAAAACACGCGCTTTAGCATTTAATATTAACAAATTACCTGTCTTTATCCCATGCATGGCGTTAAAACGAATAAAGCGCCTGTCATAATCGGTTCAAAATTTTGAACCCTATATATCAACTATAAAAACAGATACTTAAATAGATTGCACAATCTAAGGAAAATAAGAGTTTATAATTTTGAACATCATTTAAAATGTTCGTATTTTATATGATAACAATTAGTTATAAATTATTGTGGGGTAAGGGGTTTATATATATGAACATTCGGCCTGGTTTTATAAGTATCGGTTTTCATTATCGCAGTTGAGAAAAGGCGATGTTAATCTATAACCTATTAATATAAATAATAAATTTAGCATTATCGCTTTTTAGCCCACTTTTTTAAGCAATATGGCACGTAACTTGCAATACTAAATATTAACCTAATAATAATTTTTTCATCTGTTTTTCTCCGTAAACAGCCAATTGATTTTTCGATTGGCTGTTTTACTTTTTACGGACACGTGAATCAGTAAATTTAACCCGATATTTTATCCCTGACAACGTTAATAAATAAAGAATCCGCATGATCGGAGATAATTTTTTTAAAGGCATCTTCGCTTTTGGCGGGTTCCCCCATTTCATTATAAATTTCGCCTATATGGAAAAAGGCTTCGTCTTTCATCGCCGCTTCCGGTCCGGATGCCACTTTTTGAAAGTATTCAATGGCTTTGGGGAGGTCTTTTTTGGCTTCATAAACAAAACCCAAACTGTTTAGAATCAGACTGCTGATGAACGGTTGTGTTTTAAAATCTTGCAGTCCCTGTTCAAACAAGGCAATCGCCTTGTCATAGTCGCCACCGTTATAACAAATATTGGCGTAGATCAAACGGGCGTTCTGACCGCTCTTTTTCCCGGAATGATTTTCCAAAAACGACTTAAACACCGGTGACACCTCCTCGTAGGCTTCTTGGGGATTTTTTGTCTGCATGGCGGTTTCGTATTTTTGAACGCCCTGGCTTAAAATGGCCGCAGCCTTTTTTTCCATCTTACCGGAATAGAAGAAAAATATTGATACGGCCAGAATAACAACGACAAAAACACTGCCGGCACTTAGCACTTGTGTTTTATTCTTGATGACATATTCTGCCACCTTCGTGGAAAAAGTGATAAATTCATCGGGTTGCTGTAATTCTTTCACACGCGCTTTCTTTATTTTTTTTACCATATAGCTTACCTCTTTCATAATCTTAACCTGAACGATTAAGATTATGCGTACGATTAGAAAATCAAATTAAAGTAAGGCCAGGATACGCTTCCAGCCCGCTTCGGGTATGTTGGCGCCGATTACCCGGCAGACTTCATAGCCGCAGGCGGAGCCAAGTTCACCGCATTTTTCCAGGGTAAAGCCGTTCACCAGTCCGAATAAAAAACCGGATGCCCACAAATCACCGGCGCCGGTGGTGTCAATGATATCATCACCTTGCATTGCGGCGACCTCGGTTATATTACCATTGTAAGCGATAACACTTCCCCTATCGCCCAGTTTAAGCACCGCCAGTTCGGTCATTTCCGAAAGCGCCTTAATCGCCCGGGTTTCGTCGCTATAGCCTGTAAACGCCCTGGCCTCATCTTCATTGGCCACTAAAATATCAACATAATCATTCACAATCAGTTCAAGAAACGTTTCCGCTTCCTTAACAACCGTAAAGCTGGCAAGGTCAAGAGCAATGCGCACATTCGCCGTCTGAGCCGCTTCCAGGATTGACAGTGTAAGTGCTTTGTTAAACAATTGATACCCTTCGACCAAGGCAATGGCCACATTTTCAAACGATGCGGCGGTGATCTCTTCGGGCAGGGTCTCGGCCGATGCGCCCAGGCAGGTCAGCATAGACCGTTCGGCATCCGGCGTGATAATGGAAAGCACTCTTCCGGTGGGTGATGATGACGTGATTAAAACGGGTTCAACCCTGTTTTCAATCAGGCTTTTTCGGAATAACAGACCGTATTCGTCATCACCCAGTTTCCCCACAAAACGAGCGTCTCCGCCGAGCTTGCCGATTCCGATCAGGGTGTTGCATGCCGAACCGCCTGGAACAATTTCAGGGCGGACTTCTGTCAGAGTAATTACCTGATCGATAAAAGCATTTTCCACATAAATCATACCGCCTTTGGCGGCATTTACCTGGGATACGAATTCATCAGTTTCATTGATAAGAATATCAATCAACGCTGAACCGACACCGACAATCCGTCGATTATCAGCCGCATTGAATATGGATTTGGCCATATGTTTCCTCACTTTTAATGTTTAGTCCCAGTTACTTACCAAACCAATGATTTAAATATCCAACCCTGATCACCATCGGCATGTTTAATCTGAAGCCATTCATCTTTACGTTTCAACACTTTAAACGGTATTCCCTTAGCAACGGTAAAGGCTATCTTAAATTGGGTCCCCGGACCGGAGCGTACATTGCATTTCTTTTTATAGGTGATCACTGTATTGGTTTTGTTTAAGAGCTTCTTGAAAATCCAACCTTCATCGCCTTCGAAATCACGAAAGCGACACCATTTACCCGCTACTTTGATCACATCAATCGGATAATATTTTTCAACTTTCCAAATAATATCATATTTTTCTCCGGGACCGAGACGAATATTGGCCGTCGGAACGCTCACAGCCATGCGTTCTGCTAAACAAACCCCTGTCGTCATCACGGATAGAATCAAAAAGACCGCAATATTTAACACGAATATCCTTATTTTCATCTAATTAACAAACCTCGAAATCACTTAAAATATAAATTGATAACCTAATCTTTTATTGATCAGTTTCAATTGATTTTGTTTGCTTTAAAAAAATCTATCGATTCGCTTTACGAATCCCAAGCTGATCCAAAGCAATAATCCATTTACAAATATTGGCGGAACCTTCCACCATTGTATACGTGGGCGCATCCCGATAATAGCGCGCCACCGGATATTCTGTGGAATAGCCGTAAGCTCCCAGGATGCGCATGGCATAAATAGAACATTTGGTGACAACTTCACCGGCAAAGTATTTGGCTTGAGCCACATCCAGACCATTGTTTAAACGGCCATCATCTTTCGCCACAGCCGCTTTATAAACCAAAAGACGCGCCGCTTCGATTTCTGCGCTCATTTGGGCAACCATGTCCTGGTTCATCTGGAATTCACCGATGGGTTTGCCAAACTGCTTGCGCTCGCCGCAATACTTGGTTACCACTTCCAAACACGCTTGTGCCAGTCCGACCGCACCGGCCGCCGCTGAAAGGCGGGTCTGATTGAGTGAGCTGAATACGATTTTGGCACCATCGCCCGGTTTACCAAGAATGTTTTCCTTGGGTACTTTGGTGTTGTCTAAAAACAGTTCGCCGGTGGGTGAAGAGTGGGACCCCATTTTTTCCAAAGACGTTGTTTTAATGCCATCAAAATTTTGGGGCTCAATAACAAAAGCGGAAAGTCCCTTGGATCCCTTAGACCTGTCCGTGTAAGCGTAGTAAATAAGCACATCGGCGGCATTGGCATTGGAAATCCAGGTTTTGGAGCCATTTAAAAGCCAATAATCCCCTTTGTCTTCCGCCGTTGATTGCATGGCCATAACATCCGAACCGGCATCTGATTCAGTGATTCCGAAACCGCCCAGATATTGGGCGTTGCATAGCTTGGCAACATATTTTTTGCGAAGTGCTTCGCTGCCATAGGTGTAAATTGTAAACGCGCATCCCAACACCTGCATATTCACTTGCACTCTCAACGAACTGGAAACCCGGGCGATCTCCTCGGTGACGATCATGGCGGCCAGCCAACCCATCTCTTCCCCGCCATATTCTTCAGGAATCACGGTTCCGAAGAAGCCCAGTTTACCCATAGGTTTGATGGCTTCCTTGTAAGGCAGATGGTGGTTAGCATCCCATTCATCGACATTGGGTGCAACTTTTTTAGTCATAAATTCACGCACTGCCTTACGCAGCATTTCATGTTCTTTCGGCAATTTAAAATCCATTAAAAGTCCTCCGTTTATGATGATTGAAAGATCATTGTTTTTATAAACTTTTAATTGTTATATGAAAACGCACTTCAAATCAATAAAAAAATTCGGCATCCTTCATATCAGGCTAAAAGTAGTTTACACTTATGAAGGAGTGCGGCCCTCAATGAATCATTGATGAACACGAATGATCGGGCATCCTTCATTTTGCCCTAAAAGTAGTTTACACTTTTCGCCGGAGTGCCAAACTTACAGCTTGGCGGTTGATAAACGCTCGTCGTGTTTACCGCTAAACTGTAAGTTTGGCACTCCCCCGAAAGGTTAGCGCTGAAAGCGCGTACTACTAAAGCCCAGGGCATCGCCCTCATCGTTATACATAAGTCTTTAACTATTTGATTTAACATAATATTTAATAATTGTGGAAATTTCCTTTTCTACGATTTTCAATTTTGTAAATAGCTGAAAATAAAGGCTTTATAAATATCAAAAAATACACTCTATGAGTTGTGTATAACGATGAGGGCATCGCCCTGGGTCTGGATATATTGTATTATCAGCCCTGAAAGGGCGGGCT
>JAOZRC010000308.1 GCA_029940345.1 Desulfobacterales bacterium | reverse complement strand
CGCTCTCACGCTTTTGCAGCCGATTTAAGACTTTTCAAACAGGCTCTTAGACTGCATCATCACTCCGCGACTCCTACCTGACGCAATCTGAAAGAATGCGTTACATTGCAACCGAAATTCAAAATGGCCGAAACGATGATCAAGCCCTCTATTTGTCACTTCTTATGAAGGAAACCGGATACCTGCTTATATAATTTCAGGTATATTTACGGAGAATAACCATGGAAACCTTGCAAACATTGAATCAATATACGCCGACACCCATCCGTCAAATTGAAACTGAAGAACTGTCAGAAGACGGGTTTTTTGTGTCCGAAGAGGAATACTGGGAAAAGTATTACATATATCCTGATCGCAATTATGAATGGAATAATGGCTATTTAGAGGAGAAACCGGTGACAGATTATGAAGGCTTTCTGGCTTATGATTGGTTTATTGCGCTGCTAAGATTTTATCTCGAAACAAACCCCATTGCCAAAACGATGGGTTTGGAAATGGGTTTCCGCCTGGCGCTGCCACACAAAACAACGATTCGCAAGCCTGATCTGGCCATTATTCTCCACAATAACAAAGTCCCATTGAAGCGCGATGACTGCACCTTTAAAGGTATATGTGACATAGCTGTCGAATCGTTGTCACATAAGGACAAGAAGGCCGAAGCCCGCGACACGATTATCAAAAAGGAAGAATACAAATCTGTTGGCGTCAGAGAATATTACATCCTGGATGCGCGCCAAAAAAAAACCGCTTTTTACAAACAAAATAAGCACGGTCATTATGAACACATCAAACCGATACAAGGTGATATCATCCGATCTGAGGTGTTGAGCGGGTTTCAATTCAGAATTTCCGATTTATATAAACAGCCATCTTTACTTTCCCTGACAGAAGATCAGGTATATCAGAAATTTATAATGCCATACTACCAACAGGAGCGTGTTTTAAGGAAGGAAGCTGTAAAACTGGCGGAGTATGAACGCAGAAGAGCGGAAAAGGAACACAGAAGAGCGGAAAAAGAGCGTAAATTGCGAGATCAGGCGAACAAACGCGCCGAATTCATGGCGGACAAACTCAGAAAACTGGGGGTTTCAGCAGGGGATTAGGCATTTTCCAAAATCTGTCAGCAGTAGTTCACACTTTTTTTGATAGGCTTTAATATCGACGGACTCGTAAAAAGTTAAAATATAATGGCTCTTCGTAGATTTGTGGGAAAAACCTGATGAATTACAGGGGTACAGGGATGCCATAGTATTGTAACACATTGAATTTATTATATTTTTCAACACTTTGTCGCTGTCGCTACGATTTACCAACGTTATAGTTCGATTTTCCACAAATCCGCGAAGAACCCATTTTTAAAAAAGAGCATCAACAAACCGCCCCGGATCAAACACCTCCAGATCATCCGCTTTTTCGCCGGTTCCGATATATTTCAACGGAATTTTTTGCTCGGAACAGATCGGTGCCACAATTCCGCCGCGGGCGGTACCGTCGAGTTTGGCGAGTACCAGTCCGGTGACGCCCAAAGCTTCATGAAACTGCTTGGTTTGCGAAATCGCATTTTGCCCGGTGGTGGCATCCAGCACCAGCAATACTTCATGGGGTGCCCCCGGAAGTTTTTTGGCAATCGTGCGTTTTATTTTCTTGATTTCCTGCATTAAGTTCACTTTGGTGTGCAAGCGTCCGGCCGTATCGACAATCACAATATCGACATTGCGGGCCATGGCGGCTTCCACCGCATCAAAGGCCACGGCCGAAGGGTCGGCGTTATCCCGGTGTTTGATAATACCCACGCCGGCCTTTTCCGCCCAGATAACCAGTTGTTCGATTGCCGCCGCACGAAATGTATCTGCCGCGGCGATTAACACTTTCTTGCCTTCCGCTTTGTATTTCGTCGCCAGTTTTCCAATCGAGGTGGTTTTCCCGACACCGTTGACGCCAATGACCATGATCACATGCGGTTTGTTTAGCTCCACATCGGCATCAGGGGAAGGAATGTCGATCAGTGTAATTATTTTTTCTTTCAAAACGTCTTTTAGTTGCTGGGCATTCTTGATTTTCGATGCTTTTTGAGTGATATACGCAATCAATTCCATTGACGTGGCTACGCCGATGTCAGCCGTGATTAAAATCTCTTCCAACTCTTCTAAAAAATCGTCATCAACCTTGCGTTTCCCGGTGAACAACGCATCAATATCGGTGGTCAAAAGCGTGCGTGTTTTGGCCAAACCGCTTTTCAGGCGTCTAAACAGTCCGCCGGAGTCGGAATCGGATGGCGCATCAATTTTTTCAGATGATGCTTCCGCAACGGCCTCTTTTTCTTCGCTGACATCCTGCGTTGACATATCTGCCTGGGCGGGTTCCGCTGTCAGTGTCCGGTCCGGATTTTCAGACGCTGTTATCCGCTTTTTATTTTTTCGTTTCTTTTTAAACCATTTGACTCCCATGAATTCCTCCGTTCAGATATTCTCGCGTTATTAATCAGCGTTTGCTTCATCCTCAAACCTCACCGAAACAATTTTGGAAACACCCCTGTTTTCCATGGTGACGCCATAAAGGATATCCGCCAATTGCATACTTTGTTTGTTATGTGTGATCATAATCACTTGGGTTCTTTCGCCGATAATTTTTAAAAGTTGGTTAAACCGAAACGTATTGGCCTCATCAAGGGGCGCGTCAATTTCATCCATAATACAAAATGAGGTGGGTTTGAGAAGAAAAATGGCGAAAATGAACGCAATCGCGGAAAGCGCTTTTTCACCGCCGGATAGCAGTGACAGGCGCGTCAATTTTTTACCCGGCGGATGCACCAAAAATTCCACACCGGTTTCCAGCGGCCGATCCGGATGGGTCATAATCAATTTGGCTGCCCCCCCCTCGAACAGGCGGGGAAACACCTCGCCCAGTTTGATGTTCACCGCCTCGAAGGTTTGGAGAAATCGTTCGCGTGTAATTCGATCAATCTTACGGATCACCTTGTGCAGGTCTTCAATTGCCTGAGTCAGGTCATCATGCTGTTTTTTGATAAACTCGTAACGCGTTTCCAACTCTTCATACTCTTTGACGGCTCCCGGATTGACATCGCCCAGCGCCGCCAGTCGTTTGCGATAACGGGACAGTTCGGTTTCCATTGACGCCAGTTCGGATTCGTCAGATGGCGCAGCCGGCACATCGGTTTGCTGCTGCATTTCCGCTGTTAATTGCACAACCGATTGGTGATAGCGCTCTTCAAGACGCTTGGCGGCATTTTCCATTTCGATCTGATAGCGGGTCTGTTCCGCATCCAGCGTGTGAATTTGCTGCAAGTTTATCTCACGCCGTTTCTGAAGTTCGGTAATAAAGCGTGCCTTTTCCATTCGTTCGGCTTCAATGGTCTGATAGGCAGTTTCCGCGGATGCCAACATGCGCTGTCGATTTTCTATATCGCGATGCAATCCGATGAGAGATTGATCATATTCGGTGCTGCGCCGTGTGGCATTTTCCCGTTTGCGTTGTTTCAGGATAATGTCCCTGTTCAATTTTTCGGCGCGAAGAAGGCCGTCATCCCGGAAATTCAGAATACGTTTCAGGTTGTTTTCACTGCTGTCCCGGCGTGCGTTGAGATCGGTTAATTCCAGTTTGAGTTCCACGATCCGGTCGCTAAAGCGCTGCATGGCGGCCGATACATCCACACGTTGTTTTTCGGCGGCGTCAATTTGCGCTTGAAGCGTGTTAATGAGTTGTTTGCTATCCGTGACGGCTTGGGTGTATTGCGCCATTTCATCTTCTGCCACATCCGCTTCACCTTGAAGCAGCTCCTGTTCCTGGCGTGTATTCTCAAGTTGCCGGCGGGCGTGTTTCAAAGATTCTTGGGCTTTGTACTGCTCTTTTTCCAGTTCGTTGCGTTCCTCGACACAGGATTGTTTATCCTCCTCCTGTTCTTCGAGTTCGTCTTCGGTCTCGTGCAATTCGGATTCCAGGGTGTGAAGGATCGCCTGGGCCTGGTCTGATTGCCGGCGGATTACCGCCATCTGGTCGGCCAATTGCCGGATTTCGTTCTTTTTAGATAAAATCGCAGGAATATTTCCACGCCCACCGCCAATCATAATGCCTGAACCGGTGATCAGGTCGCCTGTTTTGGCAACCACGCTTTGTCGACTGCCAGATTCCCATTTTTTCATCGCATCTGTTATATCATCAGCAATGATCGCATCGCCGACCAGTATCTCAATAATCTTTTCAAAACCGGGTTTCACCGCAATATGATTTAGCAGGGAATCTGATGTGCGCCAGGTCGTCAGACCTGATTCCCTTTTGGCAGCCGCCGCTGCCGGGATAAAACCACAACGACCGGCCTGGTGCTGTTGCAGATAGTTAAGCGATTCGGCGCCTTTCTGATGATCGTCGACGATAATATATTGGAGTGCATCATCCAAAAGGGCTTCGGCAGCCGTTTCGTAAGATGTTTCCGGACGGATAACATCGGCCACCAATCCGATAATGCCGTCATCAGACGCTGAATCAGCGTTGTCGGTTTCTCTTTTTTGCATAATCGCTTTAACGCCGCTTTGATACCATTGATAGTCCGAATCCATTTTCTTGAGCGCATTATATGCCGAGCTGACCTGATTGAGTTCAAGATTCAATGTCAGAATCTGCTTTTCTTGTTCGTTCACCCGGCGCCGTTTTTCAAACAACGTTTCGTTAAGCGCATCTAGCTGCACAACGATATCATCAATGGTTATTGTCAAGGTTTCCGTTTCTTTGCGGATACGCGAACCTTCGCTTTGAAATTGTGCGACCTGCCGTGCGGCCATCACCTCGGTTTCGTCTATCCGTTTTAAGCGGCGCTCTAAATTTTCCCTGTTCTTAACGGCTGACTGATAGGCGTTCTGATTGCGCGCTTCCTGGGCGACCTGCTTCATCAAATCCGCTTTCAGTGTCTCTGACTGCCTATCCAGTGCGTCGATTTTTTCCCCGGTCGCCTGTGAGTCCTGTTGCTCCTGCTCAATAGCATCCTTTTTGGTGATAACTGATGCCTGCATGTCGGCGTGTTGCGCTTCCATTGTTTTGACTTCGGCGTCTAAATCCTTATTTTTTCGCACTAAATCGGATTGGACATTTTGCAGAGATTCAATTTCCTGTTCTAAGCGTTCGGCTTCCTGGCGCAGATGCAGGGTTTCACTTTCGGCTTTGTCAATCGTTCGCTGGGTTTCATATAGAGCCGTTTTTTGCTCCGTGATCTGCTGATTTTTATAAGTTTCCAGAAATTAAAGCTTGGCAATGGCCGCTTAAAGTGTTTTGTGTTCGGCCAGATTGCCTGTATCCGCATCTTTCAAGCCAGTCAAAATCTGATCGGTTGCCTGGATGCGCTCGGCATACCCGTCGTAATAATGCAAACCGAGAACAATATCAATACGACGGATTTTAACCTGCAATTTATGAAAACGCTCGGCTTTGCGCGCCTGACGCCTGAGACCGGACATTTGGCGTTTGATTTCGGTAATCAGGTCGGTCACACGCATCAGATTTTCATTGGTGGCTTTAATCTTACGCAGGGTTTCGGTTTTGCGGCCTTTATAGCGTGTGACACCAGCGGCTTCTTCGATAAAAAAGCGCCTTTCTTCAGGCCCGGCTTCGGTGATAGCGCCAACATTGCCCTGTTGTATCACCGCGTAGGATTTGGCCCCCAGCCCGCTATCGGTGAAAATGTTGGTGATATCTTTTAACCGACAAGGTTGCTTATTGATCAAATAAGCACTTTCCCCGGAGCGATATAGCCGCCGCGTTACCATGATTTCAGCGTAATCCTGAAACGGTTCCGGCGCGGCGCCATCATCGTTGTCAAGCACCAGCGAAACTTCCGCCATGTTCAACGGGGGTTTGCCGTTGGTCCCCGCAAAGATAATATCTTCCATGGCTTTGCCGCGCAGCTTTTTAACGCTTTGCTCGCCCATGACCCAGCGCAGTGCATCAATTACGTTGCTTTTGCCACAGCCATTGGGCCCGACAATCGCGGCAATGCCGGCAATGAATTTAATTGCGGATTTTTCGTAAAAAGATTTAAATCCGCTGATTTCCAATTTCTTGAGTTTCATTCAAACGGTCAGTTTTATGCGGAATGGTCAAACAGAGGTAAAATTGAAAATGGTTTCGGTATTGATGATCAAGTGATCGTTATTACCTGATCGCAGAACGCCAAATTTTAATTGTATCTAAAACTTTTACAAAATAAACCATCTGCCAGCACATTGCAAGTAAGGTGCTTGAAAAAAGATTGTTTACGTTGTAGCGCTGTTAAAGCCTTTCAATGTCGTACTTGGCGTTGAAGCGGTCCTTTTCCGATAACTACATGGATTTCAGGTAAGAAGGGATTTTTTGACAATCCTTTCTTACGATTAATCCTTGTAGTTTCAGCAGGGTATTATCGTTGAATTTCATATATATTCAAATGGCTATAAGTCAGTTAAAATTTTTCCGAAGCGACAGCCATCTAATGTGATATGTTGAAATAATAGTTAATCAAAATTCATCACATGTTTTCATGCAATTGCCTTAGAGCCTGTTTGAAAAGTCTTAAATCGGCTGCAAAAGCGTGAGAGCGGTTC
>JAOZRC010000977.1 GCA_029940345.1 Desulfobacterales bacterium | reverse complement strand
TTCTGTTCATTCTTTAATTCTGTAAATTCTGATTCAGACATTTTTCATCTTTGATCATGATTACAAATTATTACATGGCGCCGTTTATCTTTTTCTTAATCCATTTCGGATCACGACCGCCGTAAATAACTCCCAATACAATCACTTTTGAATCCTCGATACGATAGATTATTTTATAGGGAAATCGTTTGATAATATGATGTCGTGTTCCTTTATATCTTTTGGGGAAAGCCAACGGATTCTTCTCAATGAAACGAAGACCGGCATCAATATGCAAAAGAAAATCATATCCCAATCCTTTTCTTCTTGCTTCGTACCATTCAAAGGTTTCAGATAAGTCTTCCTCAGCTTCCGGTTTGATGATAAGTTCAAATTTCATATTTCTTTGCTATCCTTTTGTAAACATCTTCCCATGAAGAACCGGCCTCCGGATTCTGACGGTGTGCTTCCAATCTTTCATCAATTATTTTCTTTTCTGCGTCGGTTAATTCCAGCGCTGCTGCTTCGACAACAATTGTGTCCCAGATTTCTTCCACTAACTGGATACGCTCGGGTATTGACAATTCCAGAGTATCGGTAACTGTGATACTTCTCATTTTATCATCCTTTTCTGTTAATTCATTGTGTTAGCGCTCTTGTGATAAATAGAGCCTGTTTGAAAAGTCTTAAAGTGGTGTTTTGAAATACGTCGCCACATCCTCATCCGGAATCCCTTCCTGATATTTATCGGCTAAATTGTCCTTGCTCATAACGCTTCCTTTGTTTTAATTGTCTGAATCAGAATTTACAAAATTATAGAATTTTCAGAATTTATTCATTGCGTTTGACCTTCTTTTTATTGTCCAATCAGACTTTGCGCTGTTTTTTGATTCTGTTAATTCTTAAATCCTGTTAATTCTGATTCAGACATTTTTCAAATCGGATCAAAATTGCGGCCTTTTCGTTAATTGTCTGAATCAGAATGGTCAGGATTTTAGAATGGTCAGAATTTTGTTCATTGCGTTTAACCTTCTTTTAATTGTCACAATCAGAATTCGCACTGTTTTTTAATCCTGTTAATTCTTAAATCCTGAAAATTCTGATTCAGACATTTTCCACGGCAAGTTCGACAGCCTGATCGTACAAATCGGCCGCTTTGCTGTCTTTACCCAAAACGCGAAAGCGCTCCGCCTCTACGAGATAAAATTTATGCAGATGGTTCATCGGGGCATGGTGCGCCCATTTTTTCATTTTTTTCTGGTTTTTGGCAACTTTTTGAGAATGCGTTTTCGCTCCGGTTTGGGTGAATCGGGAAATACAGCGAGCCGGGCCAGAGAGTCGTAAAAATGGAAAACCGGAAAGTAGAGTTGCCCTATCACACCTTCTATTTCTTTCTCCGCAGTAGCAGAATATGTCACTGCCTGAGTGTATTTATGAAATAGATAATTTAAAAATACTATTTTTATCATTTGTTTTAAGTATATTTGGCAATATTTGCTCTTCGTTGCATGCCTCGCCTGCCAAACGGCATGAATCTTCAGCCTGATCTGTCATGTTTAGAACTGCTTGCCGGTACATCTTAATATGGCCAATTATCATTTAGAAATCCGTGCGATAATCCAGAGACCGGTTCATCCGGCCGGTCTGTTCCGGGGAAATATAGGCCAAAGTGCCCTCCAGCACATCAGGATTTTTGATGGCCGGATTTTCCCGCGACAGCGTTGTCGAAATACCGAAATCGATGATTTTAATCTCCCCGGTTGCGGTATTCATAACGATGTTGGACGGATTGATATCCTTGTGGATGATGTCAGCTTTGTGA
>JAOZRC010000976.1 GCA_029940345.1 Desulfobacterales bacterium | reverse complement strand
CTGCCTGGCATTATTGACCAATATATCCCAAAACATCATAAACAAAGGGATTTAAGTCAGGGTTATACGATTACTATTTGGTTAGCCTATATTTTATCCGAAGGAGACCATCGCAAAGTATCGGTGCGTGAATATGTAAAAAGAATGTCTGCGACCTTGCAGACAATAACAGGGCTGGAGATAAATGAACTTGATTTTACAGATGACAGGTTGGGAGTGTTGCTGAAACATTTAAGTAAAAAGATGTATTGGGAAAAGATAGAGCGTGAGCTGAGTGAACGCTCAATTGAAGCTTATAAATTACCGACCGAAACCGTCCGATGTGATGCGACAACGGTGTCGGGTTATCATAAGATAAAAGAGGGAGGTCTTTTTCAGAAAGGAGTCAGTAAAGATGATCCGAAAAGACCGCAGATTAAGCTGATGACAGCCGCACTTGATCCGCTGGGAATGCCGTTAGCGACGGATACGGTTTCAGGAGAAACAGCTGACGATGCACTCTACCGCCCGGTTATTAAGCGGATAAATGCGTATCTGAAAGATAAGGCGGTGTTATATGTAGGAGATAGCAAACTGAGCGCCTTTGATACGCGCACCTATATCAAAGATATAGGTAAACACTATTTATGCCCGATGCCGAACACGGGTGATACGGCAAAAAATATGGAAGGGTGGGTGCTGGAAGGTGTGATGCAAGACAGGAATGATGAGCTATGCCAGGTTTATGCAGTAAAAGACGGCGAAGAAAGACTGATAGCCAAAGGATACGAATTCAGCCGCAGCCAATGCGGCGAGGGCGAAAAAGGCAAAGTTGAATGGACAGAAAGGGTATTGATTGTGAATTCACCGAGTTACGCTAACAGTCAGGCCAGGGGGTTGGAAAAAAGACTTGAAAATGCTACTAAAAAACTATTGGCGCTTACACCGCAACGAGGGCCAGGTAAGAGACAAATAACAGAAGAAAAGACATTGCAAGCCGCAATTGACCGGATATTGAAGCTGCATAAGGTAGAGGGCCTGCTTTGCAGCAAGTATGAAAAAGAAACCGAAAGAATAGTGAAATATGTTGGCAGAGGCAGAGGTTCAGCGGACAGGCCTAAGAAAATAATTGAAAAAATTCGTTATCAGATGGTCAGTCTAGAGCGGAATGATGATAGTATCAAAAAGGTTAAAGAGCGGCAAGGATGGAAGGTGTTTGTGACAGATGTATCTTCAAAACGCCTTAGCTTTAAAGATGTTGTTAAATGCTATCGCAAGGAGTATCGGGTCGAGCGCATATTCAATCGCTTGAAGAGTCGTATGAATATAGACCCCTTATTCGTGCAGAGAGATGATCAGGTTAAAGGCAAGACCCATTTATTAACAATTGGGGCAAGAGTGTTGACACTGATAGAATATATAGTGCGGCGCTCTTTGCAAAAGGATAAGACTAAACTGAAAGGTTTACATCTTGAAAATCCTAAAAAGCTGACAGATACACCTACTAGCGAGAGAATATTAAACGCTTTTTCGGACATCAATTTGACGTTTTTCGAATTGCCCGGCACTGTCATACAAGCTCTGACACCTTTGACAAAGTTACAGCAGGAAATTTTGACTAGAGTTGGGCTCAATGCCGCCATATACAAAGACCTTGAAATTATAAAAAGTCCTGCTAGTTTAAGCGAATGGTAAGTGAATAAACGCCATCATTGGGGATATCATCCCCATGGACTGCCATGCCATCATCGAAAAGGGTAAATCCGACCGTGCTTCCGTCCGGCCGCGTCGCTGTTCCTGTCACACTAGCTCCGATGACCGT
>JAOZRC010000307.1 GCA_029940345.1 Desulfobacterales bacterium | reverse complement strand
AGATATTGTCAGCAATCGCTTCCTTACGTTTCACTTTTTTTAATAAAAAATTACTGGCGGTTTTTATAATCGAGAGCGGCTGATTTAATTCATGGGCGACGCCGGTGGCCATTTCACCCAATGTCGCCATTTTACTGGCCTGGATGAGTTGTTGTTCGGCTTTAAGACGCTTGGTAATCTCGGTTGCGGTCAGCAGAAGCACTTCTTTGCCTGAATATTCGGAAGGCGAGACGCGTATATCCGCATATATCACATTTCCCTGGCTATCAACCTGGCGCACTTTGCTCAAAGCCTTACAGGTTTTAATCTCCTCAATCCAGTAGTCTCGATATTCCGGATCAAAGCAGCGTCCATAAGTATGATGGAGAATGTCCTCCTTTTTAAAACCGTAAACGGTCTTAACGCTTTCATTACACTCCAGAATTTCAAGCGTTTCTTTATCCAGTACAAAAAGCGGATTAGGGATATGCTTGAAAATAGCGCGATATTTTTCTTCCGACTTAAAAACCTCTTTTTCCAGCATCCGCCGTTTGGTAATGTCCATGGAAATTTCCATTACCGCGTTAATATCGCCGTTGCGATTGCGAATAGCGGCGGTCCTTAATGTCCAGTAGGAAGGCGTACCATCACGGTTGACGCCACTCTGTTCACTATGGTGGGATTTGCCATCTTCAAAGGTTTTAAGCACCGGACATGCTTCACACGGTTCTGTGCGATTTTTGTAGGCGGCAAAACAATAATCACCATCCTGGGGATCAAAGTTTTCGGCAAATTCATGATTGTAACGCAGCAACTTGAAATTTTTATCCTGAACCGTGATCAGGCAGGGCACCATGCCAAAGAGCATCTGATACTCTTTACGCTGATTGTCAAGCGCTTCCTGTTTCTGGCCGATTTCCTCGCCCATTTTGTTGATCGCAAAAGCCAGTTGGCCCATTTCGTCATCCTGATCCACTGAAATTTTACCGTTGCAATCGCCTTGGCGGATGCGATGGGCTTCCTGAATCATTTGCTTGATCGGCCGGTTGACAAAACGCATGGTAAAAAGGCCAATAATGGTTGCGATCACCAGGAAGATCAGGATGGCAAAAACGATCAATCCTTTTTCATAAAACAGAATTTGTTTATCTGTGTTTTGTAATGAAACCACCACATCAATGGCGCCCAGCACTTTTTCATCCGGGGGGTGAACATGACAATCACCCGAGCAACCCGTTTCATTGTAAATATGGCTGGTAATTCCCATGAGACGGTAGCTGTCCGGAGATGTGAAGATACGATTTTTATGCTCCGGAGTATTGCCTTGCAAGGGCGGGTCAGTGCGATGGCAGATGCTGCAGGCTTCGGCTTTTATGTCAGTTTTATTGCCGATTTCGTCACGGATGTTTGAAAAGCGGATCTCGCCGGCATTGTTGAAGATGCGCACATATTCGATTTCAGATTGTTTGCCGATGTTGTGAACGATCTGTTTCAAATCACACTGAGAGTTGAGCATCATGGCGTAGTGGGCGCCTTGTTGAATGGTTTCACATAACCGGTGGACTTCAGCCGCTTTGACATTGAGCGCCTTTTGCTTTTCATATCTGATAATAAAAAAGGACAGAAAGGATATGCTTAAAAACAATGTCAAGCCGACTGCGAAGATAAGCTTATAAGCCAAACTGTGTCGAAGTGATTCAATATACTTTAACATTTCACACCTATTATTTCTGTATTGATAATAATTCACTTTTGACACATTGCTGTTCACAGGTCAAGTCAATAGGATAATGTAACGCTGAAAGCCGTTACGCGCCTCTCATCAGGCTTTAAGATGATTTTAAATTTCTTGCTCGGTTTTTATTGCATTTTATAATTGGCAGTGTTAATAATATAAGAAAAAACGGATTAAATAGGCTTTAACTTCAGGCTCTTTAAACTTATTTCTTAAGTCCTATCACCCAATTCATCAGATCCGTTTATTAAAGGCATTGAAAGGAGTGACAATGTTTAAAAAAATTCTTTTGGCCATTACGCCGACGGAGGCATGCCAACGCGCAGCCGATATGGGGTTTGCGCTTGCCCGGCAGGGTAATGCCGAACTGACTATTTTCCATTCTTGCGGGGTGCATAACAACGGATGGGGTTCTGTCAGACAGCTTTTACCATCTGGTAAAGTGGATCAGATCAGGAATGAAATTGAAGCTTTTTATAAAAAACAACTGGAAACCTTTAATATTCAAAATTATAAGATTGAGGTCGCACCTGGCTTGCCGGATAGCGAAATTTTAAGATACGCCCGTAAAACACGATCTGATCTTATATTGTTAGGTTCCCATGCTAAAAAAGATGAATTGAAACGATCCAAAATATGGGGTATGGCCGGCAGCACGCTTGAAAAAGTAAGTCAGAAAGCGCGCTGTCCCGTGATGATTGTCACCGAGGAAATCCCCAGGGTCTGGACGACTCAGAACTTGCAAGACCGCAAAGATTTTAACGTTTTGGTCGTTGATGATGAGCTGAGTTTGCGTGATTCCGTGAAGGAGTGGTTGGATGAAGAAGGCTACGGTGCCGATATGGCTTCATCCGGTGCCGAGGCATTGCAAAAGCTATCCCAAAAACCGTTTCATTTGATGATCACCGATATCAAAATGGCGGAAATGGATGGCGTCGAATTGCTTAAAAGAGCCAAAAAGACGTTTCCCGAACTTGAAGTGATAATGATGACGGCTTATGCCACGGTGGACACCGCCGTTGACTCAATGAAAACCGGGTCCCATGATTATCTTACCAAACCGTTCGAACCCGATGCGATGATGAGTAAGGTAAACGCGATCTATGAAAGGTTTGAGGACGTCCGCGCAGTCAAAGTGGGTTTTTCCAATATTGTGATGGCCACTGATTTTTCCAAACCGGCGGATTGCGCCTTTGATTTCGCTTCGCGGATTGCCCAGTTTTACGGTGCCAAGATGCACATTTTTCATGCACTCGACGCCGCTGCCGAAGCTGCCGAAGATGATCTTGCCGGTACCAGTCAAAGCGGGATTGAAAGGAATATCAATGATGCCTTAATTCGAATGAAAAAACGCTATGGCGACGAATTGGAGAATGTCATTGAATATGCCCTGGAATCATGGGAGGGCGCGCCTCATCAGGAAATCTTGAAATTTGCGCGCTGGCGTAATGCCGACTTAATCATCATGGCGCATCATTCCAAAATCAAAGACCCGGAGAAAGCGTTTCTCGGTTCCACCGTGGTTCAGGTCGGCTTGGCGGCGCGTTGCCCAACAATGAGCATCAATCGTGATTTTGTTCCTTTCTGCGCCGTTGTTTAACACCTGTCAGACCATTCAGAGTCCCTCCGGGACGGCATATTTATAGCAACATAAACAGAATGAATTACACTAAATATGCCGTTCCCATGGGATTCTGACGGAATCAGAGCTGATTGTGTTACAAACATGCCGCTCCCACGGAGTTTGTGAGGAATGTTTGATTTTAATTGCACCGGTCGAACTATCGACCTGTGCGGTTAAATTTCCCGCAGGGTAAGTGCAGCGTAGCGAAACCCACCGTTTATCAGTATTTAACTCTTTTCCTTTAAGCTATTTAGCCACACCCAAAATCCTTTTATAGCTAAAATCAGGAGAACTATATATAATAGGGAGATAAATTTTACATTTTTAACAAAATATAACATAATCCCAATGATATCTACGATGATCCAGTAAATCCAACTCTCAATTCTTTTTTGAGCCATTAGAAACATAGCTGTAAAACTCATCATTGTGGTTAAAGCGTCCCAAAAAGGATAAGAGGCCGGAACCGGAAATAACACCGGTAACATCTGATGTATGTTTTTCATAACCATAGTTACAATTACGGTTGCCGCTATGGTTATGACCGCCCAAATCACAATGACTCTGGCAGAACTGACCCTTACGTTAATTTCGGCGGATTCGGTTAATTCTTGCTCTTTTTTCCAGAAATGCCAGCCATAGATGCTGGCCCCTAAATAATAAAACTGTTCAATTGTGTCAGAATATAATTGAATTTGATAAAATAGGATTCCAAAGAGAATAACCGCAATAATCCCGATCGGCCATGTCAGCATTTTTTTCTGTGCAATCAGCCAAACCGACCAAAGATAGAAAAGGGTGCCAACAAATTCCAAGTAACTCATCGGATAATCAAGAACGGTGAAAAAAATTCGATTGACACTGAAATATGATAATATTATTTCCATAATTAACTCCTAATCTGATAGCTCCGTAATATTTTGATATTTACTATACCCAGAGATGATATGGCTGACTTTTTCTATCCGATTGTATAAATCACCTTGTAATAAAAAAAATGGCAATTTTCTTTTTTGAATATCCGCAATAATCCTTTTTTGAAATATTGTTCTGTTCATATCTCCAGATCGGTCCCAAGTATCATTATATGGAATATCTATACCACAGACAAATATGATATCATATCTTTTCTCGGCCAGTTTGGCTAATTTTTCTAATCGGTGGGCCGCGGCATTATGGTAATACTGCGAAAATATAAACGTTGTCAGCGCATTTGTATCGGTAAATAAATATCGATCGGATTCTGCAATCTTTTGGTTTTCTATCTTCAGATGTCGTTCCGCTATTTCCACAAGTTGTTCCTGGGTCAATCTTCGGTTTACATGGTGTCTTTCCCAGTATTCTCTTCCATACTCAGGCATCTGTTTCGTATTGAATTTTCTTGCCAAACGTTCGGTAATTGTCGTTTTGCCTGTACTCGGAGCGCCAAGGAAAACGGCATTTATGATTAAATCAGAATACACGCCAGGATCTAAGTACTTGCGATATTTATATGGATTTTGGCGTATCAGGGTTGATGAGATGTTATAGGCAATTCGTTCCTTATCCACAATCCTGTTTTTGGCCCTGAGCGCCTGGCTTATGTGTTGCCCATAAAATTCAGAGGAATAAAAGGCATCGACATGTTTTATATTGAGTTTATCGATAATGTAATCTTCATGCTTTTTGCGTATTTCAGGCGAGTTGCCTATCATAGTAGGGCCATCCCAAGCCTCTGTCACGGTAACTTGCGGATACAACCTTCTGATCTGATCGGCCCGAATATTTAAAGGAACCGTTGTGATTCCAGGTGCGTCATAGATGATTACAATCACCTTATCCATTTCTTGCAAGGCGGTTTCGATGACATATTGATGGCCTTTATGAAATGGCGCATATTTGCCTAATGTTAATCCGATTTGCATATTTCTTTAAATTGGGTGATTTACATCATTTGGAGCGCGAGCTTCAGCTTGCAAAGGTATTGTCGCAAGCTGAAACTTACACTCTTATTCTGAAAATGGGTAAGTTATTTCATCCCTGATCCTTAGCCAGATGTTTATTGGTATTATACCCAACCTATTGCCACAACATTGACACGCACATCTTTAATCGTATCCCCACCGGAAATTCTATCTGGCAGGCTTTCCTCTTCGATGGGGATAAACACCGCCATTGTCACTGAGTCAATTTTTAACTCCTTGGCATATTCAGCGCAACCAGTTCAATTCCCGGTTGAGATACATTTCCCGAAACTGGCCGACAAGCTGATCAAGCAATGCCGGAGGAGCCGTGTCCGCTTCGTCGATCAGAAGGATCAGCGGACGATCCCACAACCCCTTTTTTTGAAAACAGGCGTGAAAAATCTTTCCATTGGCTCACTATAAACGCCGGATTCAGGCATTTTCAGTTAAACAAAACTGACTCTGTTGATAATAAATGAAAGGATAAAATTTAATTCGGAACAATATATTGTCAGCTAAGGTACCGGATTTATTTTTTTATCTATTTTTTTGTAATTTCATCAGCGGATAGCCCTTTAAGTAAGTCTCGTATAGGAAAATTTCAACTGAAAATGCCCGACGGCTTCGGTGTAATGCAGGTCTTTACGCCGGGGTTGGTCTTTCCACGGGTTGATCCCTTTGGCTTTCAGTCGCGCCAGATAATCTTTGTAGCACCCAAGCAACGCCGTGACATTCAGTAAAAGCAGAGATAAATTCCGAAAAAAATGATTTCTTTTGCGGCAAGCGTGGACTCACTGGCGCTACTTTGGGAACCGCTTTGGATTGAGGTTTGGGCCGAGCTGGTTTCGGCACCGGTGCTGCTTTGGGGACTGCTTTTATGCAGCTATGCACAGATTTTAGCAATAACACAAAGAAAGTGACAAGTTGCGAAAGAAAAAATTTCCTGATTCTAACGGTTTTGTTGAAATTATATTTGGTATATTTTCAGTATATTATAACCTGTATAGCATCATTAGGCAGTCATTAATAAATGACATAATTAATATTTGGGTATTGACAATCTCACATTCCACATATAACAGATATTGGGAAAATAGCAATAAAGGAGATTGTCCCATGTCAGATACATTGTCCCCAGAGGTCAAAGGAACAAAAACGATTTGTATCCCCTGTAGCGAAACCGAATACGATAAGATTGTCGATGACAGAAATGAGTTCAAAGAATATATAGTCCATATATACTCCGTTTACCCTGAGCTATTTCCGAAATTTATAGTTGAACTGATTTTTTACGAATGAGAAGAGAGACATTCCATCTCTCT
>JAOZRC010000306.1:2189-6606 GCA_029940345.1 Desulfobacterales bacterium | reverse complement strand
TATCAGGCTAATATTTTGTCAGAGTCCCATCGGGACGGCACATTTTACAGTACAACAGAATATGCGCAATTACATTACAAATATGCCGTCCCGATGGGACTTTGACCGAATCAGAACATGATTTTACTACAAATATGCCGCTCTCACGGAGCTTTTAAATATTATTTTATTTCAATTGCAAAGGTCGAAAAATTTTGTAGTAGGTGCGACCACAGACATCGCATTGATAAAAGCTATCTAACCGACATTACTAAAAAACGGAAGTTCAACCGTAAACGTGGCACCTTCACCCGGAGGGCTTGTAGCATTTATAACTCCCTTGTGATGTTTGATAATGCCATAAACCGTGGAAAGACCGAGCCCAACGCCGTAACCTTCCTGCTTGGTGGTAAAAAAAGGTTCGAAAATACGGGGAAGGTCTTTCTCAGCAATTCCCGAACCGGAATCCTTCACCGCAATCGTTACAATCTCTTTTGCCATATCATGGACGGCTATCAGGCTGACAACACCGCCATCAGGCATTGCGTCAATCGCATTAAAAATAAGATTGATAATACATTGCTGCAATTGATTATAATCGCCGTACACCGGATGAATTTGCGCATCAATATGGGTTTTCAGTTTGATCTGCTGCAATTGCAGTTTGTGTTGGCTTAACAGGATACAACGGTCTAAGAGATCATTGACGTCCACTTTGGTAAACGTAGAAGATGGCTTGCGCGAAAAGGTCAGCAAACTGGATAAAAGCTTGGAACAACGGTCAATCTCTTTCTCAATCAAATCCAGGTAACGTTGAAATTTGGGTTGCCGGCTTTCTTCCAGGGGGCCTCGATTCAATATGCGGATCATCAGACGGACATAATTCAAGACGCCAGCCAGTGGGTTGTTGATTTCATGGACAATGCTGGCAGACAATTTGCCCAAAGAGATCATTTTGTCCTGGTGAAGAATGCGTGCTTGATCGGTCATCTCCTGCTCAAGTTTTTTTAATTCTTGCAGATCGCGGAAGTAATAAACACTTCCGCTTTTGCTTTCCTGGTCGAACAGCACGGAAGCGGAAACCTGCACCGGAATCGTCTTGCCGGATCGGTGCGACAAGACCGTTTCATACAGGTAAAGCTTGTTTTCCCCACCATAATGAGGTGCTTGCAATGCTTTTTGCAGCCGAGCGGTATCTTCAGAACTTAAAAATTGATCAAGTGTCATTTGATTGATCACCTGCTCTTGGGGATAATCAAGCATTGCCGCCATGCTGCGATTGAAGGTCACCACTTTGCCATCAGGGTCGCATCCCATGATTCCGTCCATGGAGCTTTCAATCAGATTTTCCTGAAAGGTAAAGGTTTTGATGAGTTCCTGGGTGGTGCGGGCCCAGCCTTTTTCCAACAACAGCGTATGGTCGCGCACTTGTTTGCGGGCAATATAGCGTTCCTGGGCTCTGTCCAAAGCCGTATGCAAGGCATCGTCATTCAGAGGTTTGGTGATAAAATCGGACGCATCCAGACGCAACGCTTTCACAGCGGTTTCCACATCGCCAAAAGCGGTAATGACAATCACTTCGATATCAGGCAGGCTTTTTTTCAGAGTTGCCAGGACTTCCAAACCATCCATCTTAGGCATCCGAACATCGGTAAGCACAATCTGGGGAAGGGTTTCCTGGCATAAACGGACACCGGCCTCGCCATCGGCGGCGGTCAGAACGGTGTACCCCCGATCTTCCAAAGTGATTGACGTTACCTTGCGGATTCCTTCTTCATCGTCAATCAAAACAATTTTACAATTTTCTATGATAGGCATTTAAGGTCTCTTATATGAGCGGATAACAACTTGAAATAAAACTAAATAACTTCTCCAAAGCAGACGCTCTCTATTTGTCAGTCTGATTTGTGTTCCTTTATAGACGATAAGCTAACAAATACGACAATTCTCACAGGGAAGCAATAGAAAAAGTGGAAACTGCGTTGTCGGATACAGGCATCCACAAAATCCTTTAGAATCGGTGCATTTTTAACTACGTTTAGAGGCATCCTTCATTTTCCGCTTAACACTTTAAAGGAGTGCTGAACCGAAGGTTTAGCGTTTACGCTGGCCTTTGCTAAACCTTCGGTTCAGCACTCCCCATGAAAGTGTAAACTACTTTTAAGCTATTATGAAGGATGCCCGTTTAGATACCGTTTATGGGACAGCGAATGAAATGACGTGACTTAATATAACCTGATATGGTATATGGGAGGATATCAACCGGACATCCAGAGGCCAATGAATTATTAACCGAACAAACAATGAAGGATGCCGAATAATTAAACATGAATGCACCCGACCGAATCAAAAAATTAACTGAAACGTTCGATTACAATCTGGAGACCTATAAAAAAGGTTTGTACAACGAAACGCAAGTGCGCCGTGAGTTTATTGACCCGTTTTTTGAAATGCTGGGTTGGGATATCACAAATAAAAAAGGTTATGCCGAAGCCTATAAAGACGTCATTCACGAGGATGCCATAAAAGTTGGCGGCGTTACAAAGGCGCCGGATTATTGTTTTCGCATCGGCGGTGTTCGCAAATTCTTTCTTGAAGCCAAAAAACCCGCCGTAAATATAAAAACGGATATACATCCCGCCTTTCAGTTGCGCCGCTACGGATGGAGCGCCAAACTGCCTCTCAGCATTTTAACCGATTTTGAAGAGTTCTCCGTTTATGACTGCCGCGTCAAACCTGTCAAAACGGACAAGGCTTCCCATTCCCGAATTCACTATCTGAAATACACGGATTACATTGACCGCTGGGAAGAGATTGAAAGTATCTTTTCCCGGGAAGCGATTTTAAAAGGTTCTTTTGATAAATTTGTTGCGTCTGAAAAAAAGAAACGCGGCACGGCTGAAGTGGATACGGCCTTTTTGCAGGAAATCGAACGTTGGCGGGAACTTTTGGCGCGCAATATCGCCCTGCGGAATAAGGCCCTATCCCAGCGCGAGCTTAATTTTGCGATTCAGCAAACCATTGACAGGATTATTTTTCTAAGAATCTGTGAAGATCGCGGTATCGAAAACTATGGCCGGTTCATGGCGTTGCAAAACGGCGGAAATGTTTACAAGCGATTATTTCAATTATTCCGCAAAGCGGATGATAAATACAATTCAGGTTTGTTCCATTTCAAAAAGGAACAAAAACGTGATAATTCAGATGCGCTCACGCCTAAGCTGAATATTGATGACAAAGTATTAAAGAACATTTTCAAAAACCTGTATTATCCTGACAGCCCCTACGAATTTTCCGTTTTACCGCCTGATATATTGGGGCAGGTCTATGAAAAATTTCTGGGCAAAGTGATCCGTCTGACACCTCAGCATCAGGCCAAAATCGAGGCCAAACCGGAAGTTCGCAAAGCGGGCGGAGTCTATTACACACCGACATACATTGTTGATTACATTGTCAAACTCACCGTCGGCAAACTGGTCAAAGGTAAAAAAGCGGGACCGCGTGGGGCCGTAAGCAAATTAAAAATTTTAGACCCCGCCTGCGGATCCGGTTCGTTTCTGATCGGCGCTTATCAGTTCTTGCTTGACTGGCATCTTGATCAGTATGTGAATAACAATCCTGAAAAACATACCAGCCGTAAAATGCCCCGTATTTATCAGACAGATAAAGGCGAATGGCGGTTAACAACCGATGAAAGAAAGCGGATTCTTTTAAACAATATCCACGGCGCAGATATTGATCCCCAGGCAGTTGAAGTAACCAAGCTGTCGCTTCTGCTGAAAGTGTTGGAAGGGGAAGATGAACAAAGCATCGGCAAGCAGATGGGGCTTTTTCAGGAGCGTGTTTTGCCGGATTTGGCACATAATATTAAATGTGGCAATTCGCTTATCGGACCTGATTTTTACGATAATCAGCAGATCAGTATCTTTGATGAAGAGGAAGTGTATCGAGTCAATGCTTTTGATTGGGATGCCGAATTTGCAGATGTTATGGAACAAGGCGGGTTTGATGCGGTTATTGGGAATCCGCCGTATGTGCGTCAGGAGATGCTCGGTGATGCAAAGCCTTATCTTCAAAAGCATTACAGTGTTTATCAGGGTGCGGCTGATTTATATGTCTATTTTATTGAAAAAAGCATCTCGCTGTTACATTCTGGCGGTCTGTTTGCTTTTATCGTTGCAAACAAATGGATGCGAGCCAATTACGGCAAGCCTTTAAGAGAATGGATAAAGCGGTGGCATATTGTTGAAATTGCCGACTTCGGTGATTTGCCTGTTTTTCAGCAGGCTACCACTTATCCTTGCATTCTGGTTATTAAAAAATCATCTCCGCAAAAATTTTTTAAAGCATCTCAAATAAAAAATCTCAATTTTCCAAATCTTTATGAATATGTAAATCAAATCAGTTATGAAGTTAATCAGTCTTCACTTGATGTCAG
>JAOZRC010000306.1:0-2089 GCA_029940345.1 Desulfobacterales bacterium | reverse complement strand
CTTTCTGCAAAAAGTATTTAATATTTACAAGAAGAAATACTACTATCAATAAATATCCTGCTATAAAAACGTATCTTTCTCAGTTCAAAGAAAAGCTTACGCCTCGCCCGAAAAATTGGAAAGGTAAAAAATGGTTAGGTCGAAAAGCTGGATCATACCAGTGGTATGAAATTCAGGATACAATCGCATACTATAAAGAATTTGAAAAACCGAAAATTATTATACCCGCCATTGTCCGAAAAGCATCATATACATTTGATATAAAAGGGTTTTATTCAAATGATAAGACGTCTATTATCAGCTTGGATGATCTCTATTTGTTGGGGCTGCTCAACTCTCAGCTCCTGGATTTTGTGCTTCATTCAATTGCCTCTACGAAACAGGGTGGCTATTTTGAATACAAACCAATGTATGTTCAAAGACTCCCTATCCGAACCATTGACTTCTCCGATCTTGCTGACAAATCCGCTCACCATCAAATGGTAAACCTCGTCAATCAAATGCTGACCCTAAACAAAGGACTTGAAGAGGGCAAGCTGCCACAAGAAAAAGACATGCTAAAGCGCCAAATCGAAGCCATAGACAAAAAAATAGATCAGTTAGTTTATAAACTGTATGATTTAACGGATGAAGAAATAAAAATCGTGGAAGCGGAAACTTAGAAACGCATAATCTTCTGATGAAGGTGGACATATAAAGATCGGGTTTGTGGTTTGAGAACGAACAAAGCTGACCCAAATATAGGTGCCCATCAGAGGAAGCTATTACGTCCCTACGAAACTTGTTGTATCATCAAGCCCTTTTTCAATAGATACTATGTCCCTAATGGGACGAATTGTAAACCGATCAAGGAAAGATGCCGAAAAATCATTATCAAAATGCATAAAAAGTGAGTCAGATTAGTATTCAGGAATTATTTTCAAACCTGAAAGAGGCCATTTCTGTAAATGCCGTTGCAAGGTTAAGCTAAATAAAAGGAGGGAATGTACATGTTTACAAAATCGGAGTTTATATTGAACGAAGCTTTATCCATGAACTCGTCTGAAAGGGCCAGAATTGCCCATTGCCTGATTCATAGCCTGGAAGAGCCTTCCTCTGAAAGTGTTGATGAACAATGGTTTCAACTGGCGCAAAAGAGGCTTGAAGAACTGGAAAACGGGACTGTTCAGCCAGTATCGTGGGAGGAGATCAAGAAAAAGGTTAGGAGCTAAAAGTGCTAAAGCTTAATTTTCATCCTGATATTCACAAAGAAATCAAGGAAAGCTACCAATGGTATGAATCAAAAGCCTTCGGTTTGGGAGAGGTTTTTATGACCGAATTGGAATCGGCGTTTCGTATTATAAAAGAAATGCCGGATACATGGCCAGTAATCTCAATGAATTTCAGACGATATCTGCTGAACAGATTCCCCTATGGCGTCATTTATCAAACTCGGCAGGATGATATTTATATTGTTGCGGTCATGCATTTGAGCCGAAAACCCGGTTATTGGATGAAGCGAGTTGATTAATGTAAAATTTAAGCAACCAAAGCTTCCCATGGAAAACACACCAATTCAACGTAAAATCTGCAAACAAACTTATCATTGTAAATTCGTTTATGTGTAATGAATTGCTCCATTGGACGCTGCGGCATATACACCTGTGAATACATCAAGGAGATAACATGAGTCAATATTTCTGGCTGCCTTCTATTCAAATCAAAGGATATCGTCCGTTTGGCGATACCCTGTTTCGATTCAAACCGCTCCAGGTGATTGTAGGGGCCAACGGATCAGGGAAATCAAGCCTTTTCGAGTTCCTCAAATTTATACGTGACGCCTGTCATCAGGAGATTCCACCAGATAACCATTCGGACTTCGGTATTGAAGCCTTGGAAAAAAAGCAACGGACGGACGAATCGGAGATTATTTTATGAAAAAATTCCCTTACGCCATAGCCAATTTTGTAACCATCCGCGAAGAAGATTATCTGTATATTGATCGCACCGCCTACATCCGCACCCTTGAAAATATGAGCGCCAAAAGTTTTCTCTGGGCGCATTTTGAAAAAGGGGGCATTTTTCAACTTAAATAAATATTGTTAAAATT
>JAOZRC010000975.1 GCA_029940345.1 Desulfobacterales bacterium | reverse complement strand
GGGTTTCGTTCCTCAACCCAACCTACGTCTGTCCCGCCTTATGTGGGTAGCCTTAAAAAGCGTAAAGCAGCGCAGCAGGCAGAGCCTGAAACCGTACGTTACGAGGCGGAGCCTCGTAACGAGCGCGGTTGCAGCGCCGCACCTCGTTTCGGCCTTTAGCGCGGTTCTATAAGCGTAACCTTAAATTGCCGTTTTTGATTGTCCCGTTCGGTTGTGACCGTCACCGTGTCACCGGGTTTATGGTCTTCCAGGATAGAAAGCAAGCTGTCGTTGTCTGTGACGGCCTTTTTATCAATTGCGATGATGATATCACCGAAGACCAGATCACCGCGCCCATTACGACGGATACCGATCATCCCGGCGCGATCGGCGGGGAAATCAGGCGTCACACGCAATAAGGGCACGCCCTTGATATCATATTGCCTGGCCCAGTTAGCCGGTGCCGGTTCAATTCCCATAATCGGCCGGATAATACGGCCATGCTGAATCAATTGAGGCACAATTTTTTTAACGGTGTTCACCGGAATGGCAAACCCGATGCCGACACTGGCACCGCTGGGGCTGTAAATTGCGGCGTTAATACCGATGAGTTGCCCTAATGAATTGAGCAACGGGCCGCCGGAGTTGCCCGGATTGATGGCAGCATCCGTTTGAATCACATTATGAATCTTACGATCTGACATGGAATCAATTTCACGTCCGAGCGCGCTGACCACGCCAACGGTCAGTGTCGTATCCAAGCCGAAGGGGTTGCCAATCGCCAAAACCTTGCGGCCAACTTCCAATTGAGCGGAATTACCCAGGGGCAGTGCTTTAATCTTGGATCGGGGCGCATCAATACGCAAAACGGCGATATCTTTTGACGGAGCCAGTCCGACGACTTCCGCGTTCCAATTACTGTGGTCATATAATGTTATTGTCACGCGACTGGCACCATGCACGACATGATAGTTGGTTACGACAATGCCGGAATCGTCCCAAATAAAGCCACTGCCCGCACCTTGAGGAATTTGATGAACATTCAAAGAAAAAAAATCCCTGCGTAGTGCCACATTGGTCACATATACAACCGATCGACTGGCTTTTTTATAAATTTCTATTGTGTTGGCTTCATCATCGGTTTTAAAGCTTAGAAGGTCGGTCAGATTTGAAGGACTGCGTGCCAGTGCGTTCTGAGAAATACCGGATAGAAGCAATAGCAGTAACAATCCGGTTGCCAATAGGTTTCTTTTAGACGTGCGCATTACATTAACCCCTGTTTTTTATTACTATTTTTGTATTGTTAGCTCATAGGCTGGGTTTCGGAATGAAAGCGATACAACTGGGATAATGACCAAATTGGGGAGGAAAAAACGCCGGGTAATTTCACAACCCGGCGTTTTTGAATTCACTGTTACATGGCTAGTTGCGGGCTTGCTGAAACATTATTAAATAGTATCCGTTTAATTATATGCCAGGCTTTCCGACATAATGGATGTCAGGAGAACCCGGTAGCACGGTTTTTTATTTATAGTAACCTGCGCCAACATAAAAATTGTCATCAACTTTCAGAATATAACTGGTTTTGTCAGACGGATCTTTTTCGCCGGGTTTGGGCCATTTATAATCTACCCATCCTGAGCCTTTTTTAGCGACTTCGATAAATTCTTTAAAGAACTCTTTGCCAGCTTTGTCCTTCAAACCGGATAAATCTCTTCCGATCAAGGCGGGTTTCATGGGATGGGCCACGTTAATGCCTCCGCGCATGGCAAACACATAAACACTGCCTTTGACAAACTTGCCGTCTTTCTTATTGATTTCACACAGCGA
>JAOZRC010000974.1 GCA_029940345.1 Desulfobacterales bacterium | reverse complement strand
TCTTAGTAATTCTTATCAGCATACTCAACCCATCCGCCGGCTTCTATAAGGGATCGGTCGAAATCTGAAATTGTGAAGGTGATTTCGCGCTGTTTGCCATTGGCAGTGATTTTAAAAAGGCTTTGATTAAAATCAGTTTCAATGTAAGTGCTTTTCCCGTAAAATTCTGAAAAGAGCTGATCAATTGCTGATTTCGGCAGTTCAACCGCCAAAAGTCCGCAGTTAAACATATTTTGCTTAAAAATGCGGGCAAAATTGGAAGCGATAACACAGCGGATACTGTTTACTTCCAGCGCCCAGGGGGCGTGTTCGCGGGAGGAGCCGCATCCGAAATTTTCCCGGGTGATAATGATCTTTTTCCCCTTGATATTATTTCCCGGATAAAATCCGTCGAGTTTCAAATCCTCCAATAAATGAGGACCAAGGGCTTCTTTGGTGTTTTCGGTTAAATATTTCGCGGGAATAATTTCATCCGTATTGATATCGGATCGATCTAAAAAAAGAACACCGCCGCTGAATTTATCTTGCATTCCTACCTCCTCCTTGTCAGTTCGATGATTCGCTATTCGATGATTCGTTAGTCGATTATTCAATGACACCTATAGAGCCGATGCCGTAGTGATAAAACCGGAAATAGCGGTTGCAGCGGCGGTCGCGGGACTCACCAGATGCACCATACCCCCTTTACCCATTCTTCCGAAAAAGTTACGATTCGTTGTGGAGGCGCATACCTCGCCGGAAGCCAAAACGCCATTGCTCATCCCCAGGCAGGCGCCACAGGTCGGATTGGTGACACAAAAGCCGGCTTCCATAAATATTTGGATAAGTCCCTCATGAAGGGCATTGCGATAAACAGCCGGTGTTGCCGGCGAAACAATGCCTCGCACGCCAGCGTTGATTTTTTGGCCTTTGAGTACTTGGGCAGCCACACGAAGGTCTTCGATCCGGCCATTGGTGCAGGATCCGATATACACTTGGTCAACAGGTGTATCAGGCATAGCGCTGACCGGTTTGACATGATCGGGGCGATAACCGAAAGTCACCATTGGCTCAAGAGCGGATACATCGTGTTCGATGACCGCATCGTAGATCGCGTCTTTATCCGATGACACGGATTGAAATGCTTCTAAGGCAGCTTGTTTGGAGGCGTATTCATTTTTGATAAAGGGCCACAAATAGTCAACGGTTGTCTGATCCGGCTGGCAAATACCACTGGTTCCACCAGCTTCGATGGCCATATTGCAAAGCGTCATACGCTCTTCCATGCTCATCTGGCCAACCACGGGACCGTGAAATTCGATCACCTTGTCAGTGGCGCCATTCATACCTATTTTGCCAATCACGGAAAGGATGATATCTTTGGCATAAACACCCAGGGGCTGTTTTCCGTTTATATTTATTTTAATCGTGCGGGGATAGTGAAAAGCGCATACGCCTTTGAGAATGCCAACTTCCAAATCCGTCGTGCCCACGCCGGCGGCAAATGCGCCAAACGCACCTAACGTGCAGGTGTGTGAATCACCCATAATCACGGCATACCCCGGACGCACAAAGCCTTTTTCGGGAAACAGGGCGTGGCAAACGCCGTTGCGACCGATATCGAAAAAGTCATTAATCTGATGCCGTTTAGTCCATTCTCTTAATATTTTTCCCTGTAAAGCGGTTTTTGAATCCTTGGCCGGCGAGACATGATCAATGACCACTTTGATTTTAGTCGGATCTGACACACGATCTTTGCCTCTATCCATCAGATCGTTGATTGCCAGCGGTGTGGTTATTTCATGGCACAACACCGCATCCAGTGAAATTACT
>JAOZRC010000010.1:1942-22519 GCA_029940345.1 Desulfobacterales bacterium | reverse complement strand
CTTCGGTTCAGCACTCCTTTAAAGTGTTAAGCGGAAAATGAAGGATGCCGAAAATTTATTTTATTTCATATCAGGCGATTATTTAGGATAAAATAGCATAGCATGGCATGGTATATTTATTTTCGGAATCCACCTTATCAGGTGAACATGGCCGAATATAATTGTTTAAATAAGGATAAAGCCACAAAATCGTATGTATCTCAACGTAAGAAGCGATTTAAACTTGACACATAACCATCTTCTTGCAATACACTATTTATTGTATTTTGATTTCAGTTTCTTCAGGTGGTGTCCACAATCTGAAAATCACGTTTCACTAATTTTTTGAAAAACCAAAATCGGACCCAAAATGGTTCAGTATAGCCACATTCTTGAAAACCCAATCAACACTGTATGAATCATTTTGAGGATAGGCCAATTTTATAAATCAGATTTATTTTTATTTTTTGTAATATATTTTCTTTCACTTTTAATGCCTATATGCTATTTAGGTTCGAAAGTGTTAAAACAGTCGAACTTATAAACTTTACAGAGGAGGTAATTATGACGGAACCGTTGGACAGCAGCAGTGATACCGAAAAAATGTCAGAAGACAGCGGTGATCAGCCACTATCGTTAGTCAGCAGTGAGGATAAGCCTCTCATCATCCGTTATGATGAGGCTCGTAGCGCCTATTTACAAACCAAATCTAACATTAAAAAATTGAAAGGGATTGAAGATAATATCTCCAAAAACCGATTTGATGGTATTTTGGCAGACTATCAGGCGGAGTTGGAAAAAGTTCAACCTGAGAAGGAGGCTTTAGAGGAACAAATTAAACAGCAAATTGGCCAACTCACCGGCGAACTGAATCAGACTGATGCGGAAGTTGCAACTATTTCGGCGCAAATTGAAGAATTAACTCAATTGTACAAAACCGGGATAATAGAAAAAAATCAGTATACGCAGGATGTCGCACCGCTGGCTCAAAAGAAGAAAGAGTTGGATTCCACGCGTTACGCCAAAGAAGCGGAGAATCAAAAACTGACACACGCATTGAGACCCGTGGATGACGATGTTCCTATGCTGATATCGGGCTTTGCGCCAGCAGCTATCAAGGCGCCTTCGACTATGGAGCCAGTCAGTTATTTTCAAAAGTTTGCGATATTTTTTCTGGTTATCGGATGTGTTCTGCCTCCTCTTTCATGGCTCCTCTTTTTAGGCATGGAGCAATTTGGAATGGCTGACATCATCCCCTCTTTACACTCTGTTATTCAAATTTTCGTGTTTTTAGTTGCCATTGGCTATTTGTTCAGAGGCACTCGGGCGCGTTTTATTTCCTACTTCATCACAGCGATTTTTTTCTTTCTCTTTTCAATACTATGCACTGCCAAGTTTGGTACAATTGATTTAAATGCGACCGCTTATTTTGACATAATGAAAAAGGCAATGTGTTTATGGACGATTGAAAAACCGCTCAGCTTAGGTGTTTACAATTACTGTGGAGCAATGAATTTTACAATCGCCTTGATTGTTTTTATCATTGCATCGCTGCGTAACTTTTTTATCGGCTTGCAATACGAATATAACAATAATTAGTTAGGCGGACGCCTTTCGAGTATTGTTTGTCTACAAGGAGGCGTTTTCCCTGTAATAAAGATTCAATCCCTCTCTGATTCTCTATGCTTTGCATGGGGAATTAAGGGGGATGAAAACGAACAAGTATTCTAATCATCAATTCTTTCAGACATTTTCGGAAATCACCTTGATTGATTTAAAATGAAAAAGGGACATCCGTTCTATCAAATAACTTTCAGACAATTCATGTCACAATAATAGAGGGAGAAGATAATACACCATAGTATATATCCGAAGTATATATCCGACCGATTCCGACCGATAACGCAGTGCCCCAAATACCAAATCGGGCTAAAAATCCTCTGATTGTCCGAATGTCTACTATCCCCAAATTAATGATAAACGTCTGTTAGGTAAATGAAATCCAATCTATAAAATCAATTGATCCTTCTGTTACAACTAATCGGAATTCATTCTGCCGAATTAATTAGGAATCATCACCTGCCATACCTGATAAAAGTCTACCCTAATTGGTGTTCGCCACAAAGCCTATTTACAAAAGAATGATTTGGGTCGGTATTACTAACTCGTCAGTCATAAGTTCTTGTAATGCGCTGAAATCATTGATATTTTAAAAACAAATGCGAAATCATTAATTCCAATGAATTCAGTTTTGCTATTATGGAATAATCGTAACTTATTCAAATTCAATGGTAATTATGGAGTGCGAAAGTAAGCGGAACGGTCTTTCGCAATATAACTTTGCGAAAGACCGCTTCGCTTAACTTTCGCACTCCGGATTTATATTTACCGTGATTTTTGAATAGGATACGAAAAATCGTAAACGGATCAATAAAAACAATAAACAGAGAGATTAAAACGGAGGCTAAAAAATGGATGATTTTATACATCGCGTACGAAATGGAAATTTAAAACGGTATGGGTTTGATCGAAATCGAAATGACCGGCGTAGGCCTAAAAGCGGCAGCCATCGCAAAACAAACACAGACCATTGGCCGATGATTAACAAGCGTTTGGAAAAGATCAGTGAAAGCCACAAACGACTTGCCGATGCCGAAGAGCGAAAAGCCAAGTGTGAAGAACGCAAAGCTGACGCAATGGAGCGCATTGCAGATTATTTAGACCGATTTCTGAAATCATCGTCTGATAATAAACAAGCGGTTCCTGACATTCGCAAGAATTGAATTTTATAAATCAGACCGACGTTCAATGATAAATGTGCCAAGGCCGTAATGGGTGTATTGTCCGATATGAAGTATGGATGCCAGTCCAAGCAGAGGGATAAGCGCTTCCGGAAAGGTGGCGGTGTAAGTTTGGGACCCCATGGCAACCCCGGGCCAGTGGGCCGGTGGTGCGCAAAGCCTCTTTTTATAAATAGGGATATGGCTGGCCAGACGCCAAGCTTTCTTGAGTACCGTTTGTTTATCTTCACCTAGAACTTCCCACAATTCATCAAAATTACTAATTTTCCCTGCTATCAGATTGTTCAGCCTGAGAATCAGTGCTTCTATGATTTTATTCAATGACGGCGCAGGTATGGCGCGGTTTCGATGTTTACTATTATATTGCCGGGTTTTCCTTCCATGATGCTTGGCGGCTTGGTCCGATAAGTCAAAGGGCGTCAGCCATCTGATCGTATCCGGAGGCAGTTCGAGATTGAAGGGGTATGATAGATTTTCAAACCATTGAAATGGCGTGGCGTGATAATTCAAATCCAATTGACCGTTTTCCACAAAAGGCTCCCAGTGATGTCCCCGTGCGGCATAAACAGCATGAATGTCAAATTTACCCCATAAGCAGTTGGGATAAGTCCACCCTTTGTCATAAGAAAGACCGGCTTCCTCAATCGCCGACATGATTATTTCCAAAAAAAATCCGTGGTCAGCGCTTTCGCCGAGCAATTTTAATTCCCACAGGATGAATTCGCCTTCGCCAAAACTGCGTTTTTCATACGGATAGGCGAACAAAACGGATTCAATTGGCCATGATGCCTCCGGTAGTCGTTTGATTTGCTTGTTGGCTATGCTTTTAAGACCGCCATAAGGCTCCCAGGCTGACAGGGACTTTAACCAGGGACGTGCTTGCGCAGTGGGTAATCTTCTGGCAATGGTTGTGCCCAGGATAAGGGAAAATTCGGCTGGCAGATAGTTTGACAACCACACCAGGGAACGATTGACTCTTAAAACAAACAGGTAACGAATGATATTAATAGGAATAGTGAACATAAGACAGAAGATCGTAGAGCAATTGGATTCGTATCTGCGGCCATTGCCGTATATTCCATGAATTCAGCATATCTTTAGCTTCATCGCTAAGAAAGCCCATAAAACGGCCCCAGTAAAATTGTTCTTCCTTAACACTTTTCAGTTGGGTTAATTTCAGCAAATTTTTCTGATCATTCCGATTTAGCAACGTTCGAAAAACAGAGGCCATTTCCAGCAGATTCAGAAATTCACTGATTTCAAAGGTAAGCACACCTTGCTTTTCACGACTTTGTGGGTTGAAAATTTGATATGCATCAGAATAGAATCTTACGCGTAACAAGTCCATCGGGAAACGGGTTTCATGGTGCACGGCGCGGCAAAGAATATCGCCCATATTTCCTCGTTTACTATTTCCGGTGGTTGGAAATATCTGGATAAGTCCTTTAATATCGGCTCCTTGATAAATCAGGATATCCCGAATCCATTCCGCTATTTTTTTACGATGCAGCATCACAATAAAATGGTGCTCGTCATGGATATAAACACCGTGGTAATCAGTGCGTTCAAACAAATTATCGGGATTTATTTGAGGAGGAATATAATTGACAAACCCCCATATAACAATAGCGCCATTTGAAATTTTCCCCAACCGGGATGACCGTGAGATAATCTTTTGACATGCTTTACAAAACCGCGCTGTAGACTTAGCCATGCGGGGATAGAAATGGCATCTTTGGCAAGGCGTGCCAGTCAGTAAAAAGGGCGGCCCGATCTTTTCCTGTTTTTGGAAAAGACCGGGAGTTTGGCGAATGATGCGCAAAACGGCTATCAGTTCGGATCCGCTTCGACATCCGCGCAACCAATTAAAGGTCGTTTGCATTCAGTGCGCTCTGTAACTTTTGTAAATGAGCAACTATCTTAACATTGCGCCACTGTTTTATTTCAAACGGTAGACGCCATTTTGAATCCGCTTGAGCGGCATACCGTTTGTTCCAATCGGTGAGATAACTTTCAGATCGAATGTTCAAGCGTATACTGCCAAAGCCGAGATAGCGGTTATTTCCCAGCTTATGCGCCATTTGCGGTTCTAAAGCCAAGCACCAAACCAGGCGCTGTAACTCCTCTTCGAGAAGATTCCAAAAACGTACGGTGAAACGCGCCTTAGCGCCGGGCATCATTGCCCTGAAATAGCGTGCTTGAACTGTGTCCGGATCGAATGAATCAGTCTGCTTAACGATTGGCGCCAACGGTGTATGGGGAAAAACACGCCAGCGCTTATCAATCATCCGTCTATTTGTATTAGCGCCCTTTTTTTCCTGCCATTGGCCGCCGCCGTATTGCCAGTAACCATAAGGAAAGGGAGCTTTAAACCAAGCCAGTTGGGGAGCATCAAACTTAGCCATATTAAACACCAGGCGTCCCATTAATGCCTGATTGGGACCGGTTCCCACCCATCCGAATAAACTGTCACAAGGATTAAGACGGCTGATATCGACGCTTTCATCGTCGGAATTACTGGCGATCGAATAAATATGCCGCACCATGCCCTTTAAACTGCGACCAGGGAGCGCATAGATTCTTTCCGAACCGCGCCGTTTTGCTTCCGGCGGCGCGATAGAAAAAAAATCATGTCCGTTCACAGGGCCGTCATCAAACATTTGGGTATAGGAGGGTTCGCCGCTTTCCTGAATATTTAAAGGAGTCAATACTTCGGCATCAATATGAAGCATACCGGAAAGGCCGCCGAAAGCACGATGGGAAATAAATCCCCCACGGGCCTGGGGCGGATTATTATAGAGTGGGGCCTGAGCTTGCGCGTCACCGCCAGCCAACGCTTCGGTGGGTTCTAATATAGCGGCCGCTTCTGCGCCTTCCAGTTCCAACTGATGCCAGACACCATTTTGTTTTACTGTCTGGTTGCCAAACAGCTTGGCTCCGACTGCGGAATTGGGCGCCGCCAACCATTCCAACCTTGCAATATCCACCTCAACCCATCCGAAACCGCTTGTTTTTTGACCACCTAAGGGAATGTCGCCATTTCGGAAATCGCGAATTAAATGACGCAAAAGCGTAATTGCAGGTAGGTCATCCGGTTGAATATCCTGGATATCGATTCGCGCTTTAAACGCCAATTCCTTCCCGTATGCGTAAAGATAGTCCCGTTTGGCGGTTTCAATGGGACGCCCGGTCTTGGGATCCATTTTAATTCCATCAACAGAACACCAGTTTTGGTCGGGGTTGTCCGGGTCTGCCAGATAGGCATCTGAAAAAAAGATCCTGCCGCGTCGTCCCTGAGCGCCGAAAAGGCGTGTAAGGAGGTCATCCGTCTGTCTGGATTCGCCTTGCAGGGTTTTTAACAATTGGGAAGCACGCTTGCGAAAAGCGCCTTTGATCGTGCTGCCTGGAATGTAGGCTTCCCATGAACCCTGCTCCTGATCTTGGGAAGACGCTTTCCAGGTTAACATGCGCATAAACACCGTATCATACGGTTTGCCGTATTTGCGTGATTTTTCACGTTTGGAAGCACCGCCCAGACGGAAATCAATATGATGTGGCTGGGCAAGTTCCTGACGAGTGCGGTCACGATACGATTTTAGGAATTCGATCTGGTTATTATCATTGGTGATGCTTTTGCTTAAATTGGTTTTATTGAGCATGTGATTGAATCTGACCCGGCTGTGGTCATTTACAAATTCCCGCCAAATCGCCGGATTGACGCCTTCGGGAACCATCTTGGGATCGCCCCAATCATATTCCAATATTTTTCCGTCCCGAATCATCTTTTTGATATTCAGATGTTCCACACGGTTTTTGATCTCATCATCCACCCAGCCATCGCTTTGAAGAAGTTTAATCTGCTGATCCACTTGTTGGTATAACTTGGGCAGAATTTTTTGACATTCCTGAGCGACGATCTGGGTCAGGGCATCTTCATCCTTCAGTGCTTCATTCAGGGCAGGGCTTAAATTATTATCCAATCCCATCATCTTGGCCAGACGTTCCCACCCCGCACTGTCCAACTCCTGACGGTTCTCTTTTTGAAGTTCCATCGCGCTGACAACCCGTTTGGCCATATTGGCTTTTTTGCCCAGTGCGGCTTTAAAATCGACGGATGCTTTAGCCTTATCCGTATATGGCTGATCCGCAAATGGCTTGATCTGGTTGAGAACTTTTTTGGCAAGCCCATGTTTGCCCTTACCCAACTTGGCTATGGCAGTTGATGGTAATGTCCAAAACTCAATTTCCCTGGAGGAACGCTTCATCAGCCAGACTGCGATCAAGCGCGGTAATAATTCACCAAATTTCTGTTTCCAATCATCCGGATTAAGGATCGCACCGCCCAGTGTCATCGCCATCCGCTTACGAATAAAACCGGGAATCGTTTTCATGGCTTCGATGAGCAATTTCGCTTCAATATCTGCAAAAGAAGCGGTGAGCGGGTCAATTCTACCCCAGTTCCAGCCGACCAACATCGGATTTTCCGCATTAAACGCCATATCAATTCTTAAATGGTTTGTTTGGGAAAATATGCCAGGTTCGGTTTCCGGTGAAAAAGGAATTTTCATTTCCAGACGCACACGCCCCAGGCCCTTGCTTTTCCCGGCTCCTAACAAAAAACGGCCGGCTATCAGCTCTTGAAGGAGATAATAGAGCTGCGCTTGGGTTTCCTTATTACTAAGGGCGCTCTCATTGACTGACATGGTAAAATCAAAAACCGAATTGCGTAAGATCGTTTCCATTTTATAATTGGCGTTCGATTCCGCGGCCCAACGGTCTTCATCCAATTTAATGCCCATACGTAAATCAAAGAAATTATCCCTTTGATAGCTTCCTTTTTGAAGTTTACAATCAACTTTGGTAATAAGACCATTGGGCATGGATGCGCCATACAACCTTTGCCAGAGTTGATTCAACAAACCGATATTCTTACCATTGCGGGATTGGCCGATAAACGCATCCATTAAAGACTGCGCGGTTCCGGTGATCTCACCGGCCAATGAAACCAAGCGGTGTTTGCCATCGCCATCTCTTGTAAATAGTGTTTTACGAGCATTCCCTCGGTAAATGGGTGCTTCAACATGAAGTTGGCCTTTTAAAATCATACTTTTCCCTCCGGTTAACGGATATGTTTTGTATTCAATACATATTTTCGACTTGTGCGGTTGCTATCAGATGTAGGGTGGGTTTCGCTACGCTACACCCACCCTACACCACAGATTTTGCGTAAGAAATTAATTGAAAATCACTTAACCGCACAGGTTGCATTTTTTTTAAAACCTTCTTTAGCATATTTGGGTTTTAACCGCAAACAGTAATCCTTAACACCAAAACCTGACACCTGTTTAAAAGTTACCCGGTTTGCAGATAACCTCGCGAATACGCATATCAAACAGGTCAGATTGATTGGTCGGTTTTAATACAAGCGCCGCATCGGCACCTCGGGAGGTTCCTCCGACAGAGATGATATCTTTGCCGGTGAGCGCACCGGAATCTGCCGCCATGATAGAAATCTCGACGGCAACTTTGACACCTTGTCCGAATAAGCGTAGCGTGTCGGCAATGAGCAATACGGGAAAACCACCCTTATATTTGTTAAATAAGGAACGTTCCACACCCGATAAGGCATGGGTGGCGGTTATAACTTCAGCGCCTTGGTCGCGCAGTTTGCTTTTAACCTCATCAGGCATCACATTTTTAAACGGTTCCTTGAAACCGCAGTAATAAGTGACAACCGTAATTTTAAAATTGTTAAAAATATCCAGCGCAAGAAAGGCGGTTTCGCCTTTGCTGGATGCCACAACCACTTCATTAATTCCGAGTTCCTGTCCGCGCTGATAAGCAAGTTCCAGTGTTTTCTCGGTGTTAACTTTACCCGGTTTTTCAAAGTACATCTTGATCTCCCTTCTTTTTTGCAATAAGGTAAGTAAAAGAAAAGGTATACCCTACATTGGAATCAGTGTAAACTGGAAAATGAAAGATGAAAGATGAAAGATGCTCATTTCATCTGATAATTATTCTGCGACCTGGCTTTAATCATTAGAATCAAAGTTGAAGACAAAAGTGATAATTTTATAATGCCAATAACCAAGATGCGCTTCATATTAATCGTAGGGCTGCTTTTTTACGTTGCATCCTGCGGGGAAGATACGCCACCGTCTGAAAAAGTGACAACGCCATCGCATGTTATCCTGGAACCTCTCAAAATGGCTGATTCGCTAAATCAGGCTTCACCTGAGAAAAAAAGAACAGCAGCACTTCAGCCTGGCCCACAATTGGCGCCACCCAAAACCGTGCGTTCCGATCGCTATACCAGCAAAGGTGATTTGGCAGCCATTAAAAAGCATGGTTATCTGCGTTATTTACTACCTGATCCCGGCCGTGTCAACTACCTTCAGCGCAGGAGTCGGCCTGAAACGTTTGAAATAAATCAGATTCACAAAATTGCCGATACCATTGGCGTTGATGTTGAAACAATCTATGTTGATAAGCATAAAGACCTGATTCCTTTTTTGTTAGCCGGCAGAGGGGACGTCATCGGCGGCAACCTGAGCATCACGCCGAATCGCCAAAAAAAAGTGGCCTTTACCAAAGCGATTAAGCGGATTCAAGAACAAGTGGTGGTGCGAAAGTCCGAAAAAGGCGTTCGTTCCATCATCGATCTGAGCCGCAGATCCATTGCGGTGCGTCGCTCTTCCTCTTACTGGGAAACACTTGCAAGACTTAAACTGAAATATCCCAAATTGCGCATACAGACGGTTAATGAAAACATTGACACGTTGAGCATTTTAGCCGGCGTTGCAGATAAAGCCTTTGACTTAACTGTCGCTGATGACAATATTGTAACCCTGTTTCGATCTTACAACCCAGGCGTCAAACCGGCGTTCAATTTAAGCGGTGTTCAAAAAATCGCTTATGCGGTGCGTCCCCGTAATAAGCAACTGCTTGATGCATTCAACCGTCAAATAAGTAAACACGGCCAATCAGACGATTCGGCCCAAAACCTTTATGGTGATTGGCCGACAATCCGTAAACGTAAAACTCTGCGTATTATTACGCGAAATCGCGCATCAACTTATTTTATATGGCGTGGTGAAATTTTAGGATTTGAATATGAGCTCGCCCGGGAATTCGCCAACCGCCATAATCTTCCCAGGCAAAAAGGGCTCAATCCCGATATTTGGTTTGACAATATGGAAAAAACGATGCGTTTGCTGGCCAAACCGGCGTATGCCCGTAAGGCGCGCTACGGCTATTGCCGTGGCGATGAACCGGTGCGCTATGTTCGCGAGATACGCCGGCGTTATAACGGTTATATCAAAGCGGTGGAGCGCGATTAACTGAAAAAACAATATACAAGCTTAGATGCCCCGTGTCATCTGCGTTTTGTTTCTCTTCTTAGGGAGTAGCGCTGCTACGAATTATCCGTGAAAAAATTTCTTTTTATTACCGGTCTGATGTTAATGTGTGTTCTGGGCGGAATCGCTTTTTTAACCCATGATCTGTGGCGCTATGCGCATCTGCCGTTAGACGCGGATGCGTCCCCAAAGATCGTGACAATTCGATCCGGACAAGGTCTTAATGCCATTGCCCAACTGTTGCACCAGGCGGATTTGATCAAGCATCCGTTCAAATATAAACTGATCGTCCAACTCAGAGGCGAGGCTCTGAAACTCAAAGCCGGCGAGTATCTGCTCGCTGCGTCCATGACCCCACTTGAAATTTTAGATAAAATCGTGCGCGGTGACGTGCGTCTTTACAAACTCACGGTTCCGGAAGGCTATAATCTGCATCAGGTTGCCGCACTGGTCGCCCAGGCAGGGCTGGCATCTGAAGATACTTTCTACAAAGCGGCAACCGACCTGACAGCGGTGCGCCGGCAGAATATTAACGCGAGCACATTTGAAGGGTATCTTTTCCCGGAAACCTATTATTTCCCCCCGCAAAGTACGCCCGCCCAAATTATCACCAAGATGGCAGAACAATTTCAGGCAGAGTTTACAGCGAAGATGCGACAGCGCGCCCAGGAAATTAATTTTTCAGTACATCAAGTAGTAACACTGGCTTCAATTATCGAAAAAGAAACCGGTGCGGCTGAAGAACGGGCTGTCATTTCATCCGTATTTCACAATCGTTTGAAAAAGCGGATGCGTCTTGAGACTGACCCCACGGTCATTTACGGCTTAAAATCCTTTGACGGCAATCTTACCCGTAAACATCTTAATACACCGACACCCTATAACACTTATATAATCAAAGGATTGCCGCCGGGCCCCATCGCCAATCCAGGGCGTGAAGCGATCCATGCAGCCCTGTATCCGGCCGACACCCGCTTTCTTTTCTTTGTTTCTAAAAAGGATACGACCCACTATTTCTCCGCCGACCTCAAAAGCCATAACCGGGCGGTGCGCAAGTATCAGAAGAGCAAGTAAGGAACAGGGACGAAATAACTTCCGCATTGATTTTTTAGCGGATACAAGAGGGAGAAACTCTGATGAAGATTCAAAATTTATTATATGGAAGTAACATGTCTGTTTTTAGACAGTTTATCCTTATTTTCACACCTATAATTATTCTATTGAGCGGAATAATTGCGATTATCGGCTTCATGGAAATCAAGTTTAGCCTGAGCGAAATCGAGAGCAATGAAACTCATAATGTCAATTTGCAATTAAAAATGATAGAAAGCAATTTAAAGCCAATTATTGCTGATTTGCTGATCATAGCCACCCATCACGAAATGCTTGCGTTTCTTGATGACGCCAGTGACGTTCATAAAAAAGCACTGGAAAATGAGCTTCATTTATTTTCGCTGGTAAAAAAAAGTTATGACCAAATCCGTTATATTGACAGTTCCGGAATGGAAACAGTCAGGATCAATTATAAAAACGGCCAGCCGGTTGTTGTCGCCGAAGATAAACTTCAAAATAAATGTGATCGTTATTACTTCGAAGAAACATTTCAGATGGATAAAAATGAAATTTACGCATCACCATTTGATCTGAATGTTGAGCAGGGACAAATTGAGCAACCCATAAAACCGATGATTCGGGTTGGCATGCCTGTTTTTGATAAGCACAACCAAAAACGGGGTATTGTCATCATCAATTATTTGGGAGCGATCTTAATCGGAGCTTTGGGAAACAAAATAGAAACGGGTCAAACGATTATTATAAGTGCCGATAAATACTGGCTCATCAATGCGGACGGTTTCTGGTTGAAAGGCTCTGTACCGGAAAATGAATGGGGGTTTATGTATGAAAATCGAAAGAACAAAACGTTTGCCAATAGATTCCCGGATGCCTGGCGTCATCTTATCAGCGCAGAGAAGGGTCAAGTTTATTCCGCACGGGGCTTGTTTACATTTAGCACTGTCCGTCCTTTCACCCGGAATAATAATCACGATTATCTAAATTCAGCGTTAAAGTTTGAAGAACCCAAAAGCTATCAGTGGAAAATTATATCGTTTATACCAAATGAGGTAATAAAGGCCAATTCATGGCGCGTGGCCAGGAATCTTGTCATTTTGTGGGCTGTTTTAGCAGTTGTTTTGGCAATTGTTTCCTGGTTGTTTGCGGTCGCCCGGGTTCGCAATCAACAGTCCGAAATTCAATTGCGCAAACTGTCCCGTGCGGTGGAACAAAGCGCCAGCACAATCGTCATTACGGATTCTGATGGTTCCATTGAATTTGTGAATCCGGCCTTTTCCCGAATAACCGGATACAGCTATGAGGAAGCCATCGGTCAGAATCCGCGGGTGTTAAAATCGGACAAACATTCGGCGGAATTTTATAAAGAGATGTGGGCGACGCTTTCCCTGGGTGAAGTGTGGCAGGGCGAGATCATCAACAAGAAAAAAAACGACGAGCTATACTGGGAGAGCGCCACCATCTCCCCGATAAAAGACCCGGTCGGCAAGATCACCCATTATGTGGCCATTAAAGACGACATCACCGATCGTAAGCGGGCCGAAGAAGCCTTCAAAAATATTGTGATTGGCGTATCATCAAAAGAAGGAGACTCCTTTTTTGACTCAATGGTGATCCAATTGGCAAAAGCGCTGGGTGCGGATTATACTTTGATTGGGGAATTGAAGGAGGGTGACAGCCGTAGCATTCGAACGATTTCCTTTTGTGCAAAAGGTGAAATCATTGAAAACATTGAGTACAATTTGGCAGGCACACCTTGTGAAGAATTGCTCGGCACCAATGAATGCACCTATCCGGCCCATGTTGTTCAAACCTTTCCGAACGACATTTTATTACAGGAAATGAATATTGAAGGCTATGCCGGAACACCCTTGACAGACATGAATGGTCGCCCAAGCGGTATTATGGTTGCACTGTTTTGCCAGCCGATTTCCAATCCTCAATTTGTCAAGTCAATCTTGCAAATATTTGCCGCCCAAGTCGGTGTGGAAATAGAGCGCACTCGTGCAGAGGAGGCGCTGAAAACAAGCGAAGAACGGTTGCTCACCTTAATCAACGCCGTACCGGACATCATCTGCTTTAAGGATGGCGAAGGGCGATGGCTGATCGCCAATGATGCTATTTTGGATTTATTTCAGTTGAATGGCGTGGATTATGTGGGCAAGAAAGAACGCGAACTGGCCCCGATCAGCCCCTTCTTTCTTGATGCTTTTATGGCCTGTGAGATTACGGATGAACAGGCTTGGCAGGTCGGCGGTCCCAGCCGGGATGAGGAGACTATTCCCCGTCCCGATAGCCCGTCGGTGATTTATGACATTATTAAAGTGCCTATGTTTAATCCGGACGGCAGCCGTAACGCCCTGGTTGTTTTCGGACGAGACATCACCGAGCGCAAGCAGTGGGAAAATGACCTGAAGGCCGCCAAAGAGACTGCCGAAGCCGCTAACCGGGCCAAGAGCGAATTCCTGGCCAACATGTCCCACGAAATCCGCACGCCGATGAACGCAGTGTTGGGTTTTGCCGATATTCTATACGGCAAGGTATCGGACGAGAGCCATCTCAATTATATCGACGCCATCCGCACTGGCGGCCAGGCCTTGTTGAATCTGATCAATGATATTCTGGACCTTTCCAAAATCGAAGCCGGAAAAATGGAAATAGAATCAGAACCGGTTGATCCCCAGTCAATCTTTGCTGAAATCAAACAAATTTTTGCCTTAAAAATCATTGATAAAAACCTGGCCTGGCTGGAAGACATTTCGGCAGACATCCCCCGTTTTATGTATTTAGATAGTCAAAGGTTACGGCAAACGCTGCTGAATCTGGTTGGAAACGCATTAAAGTTCACGGCTAAGGGCCACATCAAACTGTCGGCCGACATAGTCGAACATCAGACCGATAATCAAAGTGCGGATTTAATTATCACAGTTGAAGACACCGGTATCGGCATCCCGGAAAAAGAACAGGATCGAATATTTAACGCCTTTCAGCAGCAGGATCAGCAGAGTACCCGGGAATTTGGCGGCACCGGGCTGGGCTTGACCATTACTAAGCGATTGGTGGAAATGATGAATGGCGACATCCAGGTTGTCAGCCAGCCGGGGCAGGGTAGCACGTTTAAAATAACATTGCGCGATGTTCAATTTGTTGAAGAACAGAAACAACCCGCAGACAATCTGCCTGTCGATCATAAACGTCTCGTTTTTGAACCGGCGGTTATTTTAATTGCAGATGATGTGGACAGCAATCTGCAACTTATTAAAGCCATGCTTGACGAGACCGAACTGACTATGATTGAGGCTGTAAACGGGCAGGAAGCGATAGAACAGGTCAGCCTGCATCTGCCGGATTTGGTTTTGATGGACATCCGAATGCCGGTGATGGATGGCTATCAAGCTACCGAGACCATCAAAAATGATCCGCATTATAATGGTTGCCCAATCATTGCGCTGACCGCATCGGCCATGGAAGACGAAAAAGAGAAGGCCCTGAGTTTTGGCTTTGACAATTTTTTGAGCAAACCGTTGCAAGTGGCTGACTTGCTAACTATTCTATCAAAATATCTTAAACATTCACACCAGGAATTAGCGGAAGCAACGGCTGCTGAGGAAGAAGAGATCGACGTTCTGTCCCCGGAAACATTGGCTCACCTACCTGAGATACTAAAAAAATTTGAAGGCGACTATAAGAGTTTCTGGCAAAAGGTCATGAATAACAATGATTTCACAGATATTACCCAGTTTGCCGAACACATCCGCCAGTTTGGCGACAAGTGGGGCATTTATAGTGTATCCGAATTCGGCCGTACATTGAAAGAATATTGTGACATTTTTGATGTTGAGAATATTACGAATACTTTAGAAAAATATCCGGAGATCATTGATCGTCTTAAAAAGTGAATACCTGAAATCTGCAACTTAACCCAAAATTGGTATACACTTTAAAAGGAGTGCTGAACTTACAGTTTGGCACAGGCCATTTATCACAGGCGGCCGCAAAATGCTAAACTGCAAGTTCAGCACTCCTTGGAAATATTAACCGGAAAATGAAGGATGTTGTCAATGGGAGGCAAAAATGCAACCTGAACAATCTGAAAAACTGACCGCCCCGCTTATCAAATACGCCGAAGTCTTTAATTCCATTTTAATCCTGATCGGGCTGTATGCAGCCAGCACCTATCATTTTCTGCTGTTTCACACCCTGGCCGAGTTGTTCAGCATTGTGGTGGCGATGGCCATTTTTATGCTGGCCTGGAACTGCCGCAAATTTGCCGCAAGCAGCTATTTATCGCTATTGGGCATTGCCTTTCTGTTTATCGGCGGTTTAGACTTAGTACATGCCTTAGCCTACAAAGGGATGAATATCTTTCCGGGCTACGATAGCAATTTGCCCACCCAACTGTGGATCGCCGCCCGTTATATGGAGGCCCTTTCTTTCCTTGCCGTGCCCCTGCTGTTAAAGAGAAAATTATCTACCGGATTTGCTTTTACCAGCTATCTGACAGTAACGATTGGCCTGTTAATCACGGTTTTCACCAATACCTTCCCGGATTGCTTTATTGAGGGTTCGGGACTCACCGTGTTCAAAAAATCCAGTGAATACATTATCTCGCTGATCCTGTTTTCATCAATGGGTCTGCTAGCCCGGAAGCGTTGGGGCTATGATCCGACGGTGTTCCGTTTGCTGGTCCTGTCCATCGTGTTTACCATTTTTTCCGAATTGGCCTTCACCTTTTACGTCAGTGTGTACGGGCTGTCCAACCTGGTCGGGCACTTTTTGAAAATTATCTCCTTTTACATGATTTACAAGGCAATCATTGTCACAGGACTGGAAAATCCATACAGCATTATGTTCAAGGATTTGAAAGAGAGCCGGGATGCGTTTCAGGCGAGCGAGAAGAAATACCGCACTTTGATTGAAAATCTGAATGAAGGTGTTTGGGTAATTGATCAGGAAGCGAATACAACCTTCGTCAATCCCCGCATGGCCGAAATGTTAGGCTACTCGGTTGAAGAGATGCACGGCAAACATTTATTTGCATTTATGGATGATCAAGGCATCGAACTGGCTAAACATAATTTAGAGCGCTGTCAACAGGGAATCAAAGAACAGCACGAGTTCGAATTTCTGCGAAAAGATGACACCCGCATTTATGCCATGTTGGAAACGTCACCACTGACCGATGATGACGGAAATTATGTTGGCGCACTTGCAGGCGTTATTGACATCACCGAGCGCAAGCAGGCTGAGGAACAACTAAAAACCAATGAAGAAAACTACCGCGAACTGGTTGAAAAGGCGAAAACCGCAATCTTGAAAATTGATAAAACAGGCCGTATTACATTTATGAATGAATATGCCGAAGCGCTGTTTGAATATAAAAAAAAGGAGATCATGGGCAAACATGTGATTGGAACCATTGTGCCCGAAATCGACTCGGCAGGCCGGGATTTGACACAAATGTTTGATATTTTTTTTGAACAGATGGGAGCGCATTATGACTCATTCGTTGAAAACGAGAACATCACCAAATCCGGCAAGAAATTGTGGGTGTCCTGGAGCAATATACCGATCCTGGATGCCAACAGCCAGATCACTGGTATGATTTCAGTCGGGCATGACATCACCGAGCGTAAGCAGTTGGAAGCTGAAATTCAACAGCAAAAGGACTTTCTGGAAAATGCCATTGAGTCCCTCAACCATCCGTTTTATGTGGTGGATGCGGGCACCTACCGTGTGCTTATCGCCAACAAGGCCGCCGCGCCCAACGGCCTGACCGAAACTGACACCTGTTATAGCCTGACCCATAACAGAACCGAACCGTGCAACACCGCGGAGCATCCCTGCCCGGTGAAACTTGTGAAAAAAACCCAAAAAGCAGCCACCGTCGAGCACATTCATTATGACCCGGACGGGAATCCGCGAAATATCGAAGCTCACGCTCATCCGGTGTTTGATGAGGAGGGAAATGTAGTTCAGGTCATTGAGTATATTTTAGACATCACCGATCGCAAACAGGCGGAAGATGCCATGCGTGAGAGTGAGGAACGGCTGCGCACCTTAATCAACTCCGTGCCGGACCTCATCTGCTTTAAGGATGGCGAAGGCCGCTGGCTGATCGCCAATGATGCTTATTTGGAATTATTTCAATTGAAGAATATGGATTATGCAGGCAAAAAATATTCTGAACTGGCCCAGTTCAGCCCCTTATTATCTGAAACTTGTATGGTGTGCGAGGCCACGGACGAACAGTCCTGGCAGGTCGTCGGTCCCAGTCGGGGCGAGGAAATTATCCCTAATCCGGATGGTCAGCCGCTGACTTATGACGTCATAAAAGTGCCTATGCTGAACCCCGACGGCAGCCGCTGCGGCCTGATTGTCTTCGGCCGGGATGTGACCGAGCGCAAGCAGTTGGAAGACAAACTAAAGGCCGCCAAGGAAACAGCAGATGAAGCCAACCGCATGAAAAGCGAATTCCTGGCCAACATGTCCCACGAAATCCGCACGCCGATGAACGCGGTGCTGGGTTTTGCCGAGATCCTATCCAACGAGATCACCGATACCAAGCACAAAAATTATCTGGAATCGATTCGAGTGAGCGGTTCCAGCCTCTTGACCCTGATCAATGACATTTTGGACCTGTCCAAGATCGAAGCCGGAAAATTCAAATTAAAACCGGAGCCGGTTGATCCCCATTCAATTTTTACTGAAATCAAACAAATTTTCACCTTAAAAATCGCTGACAAAAACCTGGCCTACCTGGAAGACATTTCGGAGAACATCCCCCGTTTTATGTGTTTAGATAGTCTCAGGTTGCGGCAGACGCTGTTGAACCTGGTTGGAAATGCGGTGAAGTTCACGGCGAAAGGCCATGTTAAACTGGCCGCGGATTTGGTCGAACATCAGCCTGATAAACCCAGGGCAGATTTAATTATCACTGTCGAAGACACCGGCGTCGGCATCCCGGAAAAAGAACAGCGCCGAATATTTAGCCCCTTTCAGCAGCAGGATCAGCAGAGCGCTCGGGAATTTGGCGGCACCGGGCTAGGCCTGACGATAACCAAGCGATTGGTGGAAATGATGAATGGCGACATTCAGGTTACCAGCCAACCGGGTATGGGCAGTACGTTTAAAGTGATCTTGCGCAATGTTCATCTTGTTGAAGAACAGAATATCCTCGCAGAGTCCACAGAAAATTTTCCTGTCGATTATGAGCGTCTTATTTTTGAACCGGCGAATATTTTAATCACAGATGATTTGTCCAGTAATCGGCTTCTTATTAAAGCCATGCTCAAAGAGACACAACTGACTGTGATTGAGGCTAAAAACGGACAGGAAGCGATAGAGCACATCAGCCAACACCTGCCGGATTTGGTTTTGATGGACATTCGAATGCCGGTGATGGACGGCTATCAGGCCGCCGATAAAATCAAAAATGACCTGGGCTATAAAGATCTCCCGATCATCGTACTGACCGCAGCGGCCATGGACGACGAAAAAGAGAAGGCCCTGGCTTTTGGCTTTGACGAATTTTTAAGCAAACCGTTTCAAGCGGCTGACTTGCTAACCATTCTATCAAAATATCTTAAACACACACACCAGGAATTAGCGGAAGAAACCATTGTTGAAGAAGAAATCGAGGTTCTGTCCCCGGAAACATTGGCTCACTTACCTGAAATATTAAAAAAGCTGGAAGGTGAGTATATGAGTTCCTGGAAAAAGGTCAGGGCCAGCAATGATTTCACAGAAATCACCCGGTTTGCCGAACACCTCGGACAGTTTGGCGAAAAGTGGGGCCTTACCGGTGTGGTTAGCTATGGAAGTGCATTGAAAGAGTATTGCGATACTTTTAATGTTGATGATATTTCGAATACTTTAGAAAAATATCCTGATATCATTGATCATCTTGAACAGTTAGAATAAAATATTATGCTTGTCAGATAAGTCGTTTTCACACTTTTTCAGCCGATTTGAGACTTTTCAAACAGGCTTTAAGGAACGCGGATTAAATAAATTGAACCGAAAATGCGAAGGATTTGGGGGGAATAAGAACACACCTGATAAATTATTAATTTTTACCTCGAAGAGGTTTGGTAATATAGCCTGTGGTTTCAACCACAGGTCAGAGAATGGTAATGATTACGCCCTGAAGGGGCGTGGTATGATTAATCCTGAAAATATTTTTCATCCCGCGCCCCTTCAGGGCGCAAAATAAATATTAACACTGACTTGGGGTTGAAACCCCAAGCTATATCACATTGCCGCTCTGCGGCATTACCTCCCCCCCAAATCCGTTATAATCAGGAGATTTTTTGTAACTGGTTTTTGTGTGTCATTTCCCTTTTTTGTGTTCAGCCAACACTTCGGCAATGTGTTTTACCTGCAAGCGATCCCCCCGTTTTTTCACGCCGCCTTTGAGCTGCATAATACATCCGGGACATTCCGTAACAAGAATTTCCGCTTCCGTTTTATTGAAATCATCCAATTTTTTGGAAAGAATCTGAGCCGATATGTTCGGAAATTTGCTCGAATAGGAACCGCCGAAGCCGCAACAGGTTTCTTCTTCTTCGGCCGGACTGAAGTCGAGGCCGGCAAGTTCGATCAGGGCATGGGGCGCTTCCGATATTTTGAGACCGCGGCAGAGATGGCACGGGGCATGGTAAGTGGTTTTGACATTATCAGGCTCAAACTCATCCGCCTTTATTTTTAGAATATAGTGCAAAAAGGCGCTGAAAGGATGCACCTTTGCGGTAAAAAGGCGCACCCGGTCGGTCATTGTCTCGTCATGTTCGAATATTTTGGCATATCCGTTTTTAAGATGGGATGCACACGAAGCGCATAAGGTGATAATATAATCGCAATCAGCACTTAACATGGCATCGATATTCTGTCGGGCAATTTCGCGCGTCGATTCTTTCTCCCCCATCATTTCCAGGGGCAAACCACAACAAGATTGCGCCATGGGAAATTCCAAAGTGATTTTGCGGTCAGATAGCAATTTGACGGCCGCTTCTAATTGTTCGGGATAGACAAAATCCTGGACACAGCCTGAAAACAGGGCGACGCGCATTTCAGGGTCGCTCACAGCCGTTTTCAATTGCGGCCAACGATCCCGGAAAGGCGTTTCCGCAATCGCCGGCAACGCCCGGAAATTATGATCCTTGGAAAAAATAAACGGAAGATGCCGCAGATAGTGCGATTCATCGGTCACCGGTTTCTGAGCCAGGTAGGCCGAACGCAGCAGCGTGTGGAAAAGCTTGCGGCTGCGGAGAACCTTACCCATTAAAAGACTGGTCAGGGGATGCCCGCTTTCATCCTGGATACGGGCATGAACCTCTTTGATTAAATGCGGCAGATCAATACCGGCC
>JAOZRC010000010.1:0-1932 GCA_029940345.1 Desulfobacterales bacterium | reverse complement strand
CCGCGCAAACGGCTTTACAGGCACCGCAATTGATACAGTTTTGCACCAAATTTTTCGCTTTATCGCGGCCATGAAAAAAATAAGTGACAATCAGACCGATGGCACCGATATAGATATGACCGTATTTATGGCCGCCCACCATACGATAGACCGGGCAGACATTGGCGCATGCACCGCAACGGACGCAACGGAGTACTTGCGCGAAAACAGGGTCCCGGGAAAGATCACGGCGGCCGTTGTCGAGGAAAACGATGTGCATCTCTTTTTTATTATCCGGCGCACTGCCGCATACATTGGGACCGGTAATCCAGGTGATGTATGATGTGATCCCCTGCCCGGTAGCGTTACGCGGCAGGGCGCGGTTCACCAAAAGCGCGTCATGCAGTGTCGGAACCAGTTTTTCCAGGCCCACCAGCGCGACATGTACGCGTGGCAGAGTCGTGACCAAACGGGCATTGCCTTCGTTGGTGGTCAGCCCAATGGTTCCCGTATCCGCCAGGGCAAAATTTGCACCGGACACCCCCATATCGGCCTCGACATAAGCCTGGCGCAGTTCGTGGCGGGCCACTTTGACTAAACGTTCAATTTCGCTGTCCTGTTTTTTTCCCGTAACATCCGTAAACAGATCGGCCACCTGGAAACGGGAAAGATGAATGGCCGGCATCACCATGTGCGACGGCCCTTCGCCGCGCAATTGAATGATCCACTCACCCAGGTCGGTTTCAATGACTTCATACCCCTCGGCTTCCAAATGGTGATTAAGAAGCGTCTCTTCAGCAGTCATCGACTTTGATTTGATAATTTTTTTAACATCATTTTCACCGGCGATGCGAGCGATGATCGCGTTGGCTTCGGATGCCGTTTTGGCGCCATGTACTTTTACACCGGCTTTTTCCGCGTTTACTTTAAACTCCTCGAAAAGTTCGTCCATGCGGGCAATAGCAGCATCTTTGGCATTGGCGATCTCTGCCACCAGTGCATCAATATCCATGCCGGCGAAAGCATTGGCGCGTCCGGTGCGATAGGCAACTGCGAAATTGTCCATCGCCGTGCGTAAAAATTCGTTTTGCAAGGCATCATCGACTTCCTTTTTGTATCCTTTCAGATTTTTGGCTTCCTGCATTACGCTTCCTCCCCCGGTACAAGTAAAATGTGAAGTTCCAACGGGCCATGCACGCCCAGGGCCAGCACGCGTTCAATATCGGCGGTGCGGCTGGCCCCGGTGATAAACGCTGTGTAGTTCGGATAAGATCGCATGTTATTCCTGAGTTCATCTTCCAGGTCATAAGCGTTGGCACGGATTTGGGACTGAGACAAAATAGCGATGTGTATCTCGCTGATCATCGTTGCCAGACGCACTTCCTCGCTGCTCGAATCCAACACTAAAGTGCCGGTTTCAGCAATGCCATAGTCTGCAAAGGTCAGACCGATATCAATACCGGCCAGGTGTTCACGCAACCCCGAAGTTAAAAATCGAATGCTGTTACTTTCACAAAGCGTGCGCATTGCGTCGGTCAGGGTTGTATCGAGTGCCGGCGCGGCAATGATTTTGATCTGTTTTTCATCTGGCGGTTCATTATGCGCGGGTAGCAAACGTTGACAAATATCTTTTTGCTCACATACATCAATCGTATATTGCAAAGCCTCGTAAGGTGTTTTTACTTCCTTAACGATAGCCGCAACAAGTTCGGCTTTTTGTTTAAACAAGGCGCTCAGACCATCTGGCGTTGGCATAAATTTCTCCTTTGTAAAGTTGGGTTAGAAAACACATGGTATCATCCGAATACCATTCCTGGGCATGGGTTCATTTGTTTCGTTTTATTGCAAAGCATTGGGTTTAATACCCCATTGCTTGCGATGTTAAAATTGGTTTAATCCTTTGTCGATACCCCGTCCGCTTGCGGCGGGGTTATTCATTTTTATAAAAATAAC
>JAOZRC010000973.1 GCA_029940345.1 Desulfobacterales bacterium | reverse complement strand
CGACCAGAAAATGGACCGCTATGCGTTTTTGATGGTGGCTTAGTATTTGAAGGTAACCGGTCACGGCCACTGCTACGCCCCAGGTGATTGATGATATGTGCCGCAAGTTTGGCATCATGCCGGAAAATGTCAGCGCCACCGGATTTTTCAGAAAAAACCTTCACCTTAGCATTATACCCACGCCTCTTGAGGAAAAGACGGCTACTTTGATTCACACGCTGTCACTGCCGCCTGCGGGACCATCCATAGTTTACGTGATTCAGCAGAAAACGGCTGAAACTGTGGCCCTGATGCTCCGCGAAAACAGGCTCAATGCTTCGGCCTATCATGCCGGGATGAAATCAGATCAGCGCGAAAATATCCAGAACCGCTTTATGAACGGCCAGCTTGATATTGTTGTGGCCACCATTGCGTTCGGCATGGGCATTGATAAACGCGATATTCGTAAGGTGATCCATTTTGACCTGCCCAAATCCGTGGAAAGCTACAGCCAGGAAATCGGCCGCGCCGGTCGTGATGGGAAAACATCCGTATGCACGGTTCTTGGAAACCGCGGCAGCGTGCCGATCCTTGAAAATTTTGTCTATGGAGACACGCCTGAAAAGGACCGCATTCGCACCGTATTGGAACAGGTGAAAGAATGCGCTGGCCGGCAGTGGGAAATCCGGCTCTATAGTTTGGCCAATCTCACCGACATCCGCATGCTGCCCCTTAAAACACTGCTCGTTTACCTGGAGCTGCAAGGAATCATTCAGCCCCGGTATATTTATTTTGAAGACTACCCCTTTAAGTTTATACAGCCGGCCGATGCGATCACAGCGCGCTTTGACGGCGAACGCAACGCCTTTGTACGCACCATATTCGCAAATACAAAAACCGCCAAAGTATGGAGCCGGCCGAAGATTGAGGCGATCACGGCGGCTACGGGTTCTAATCGCCAACGGATCATCACCGCTTTGGATTATTTTGAGGAAAAGGGATGGATTGAACTACAGCCCAAAACCAGCGTCGAAGTGTTCGCGGTGACCAAAACCGATTTTAACATTGAGGAAACCGCTGATGGGCTATCAGACCTGTTCAGCGCCAGAGAAGCCCTTGAGGTGGAGCGTATCGGTCTGATGATCGCCCTTTTTGAAAAACCGTCCTGCCTTTCCGAGGGGCTTTCCGCCTATTTCGGTGAAACTCTGGACCGGTGCTGCGGGACATGTTCCTTCTGCCAGTCCGGCAAACCGGTTCGCCTGCCTGAAAAAAAGCTTGCTCCCCTGGATGGCTCAGATGGGGTTGGTTCAGCTTGCGATAGAGTAAATTTTCAAGCGATGGTCAAACCGCTTTTTGATAAAATCGGCCATCCGGTTTCAGCCACTCTTGCAACCCGGTTTTTATGCGGCCTCAGCACACCCCGATTGACCAAGATACGATCAAAGGCGATGCCGGGCTTCGGACGCCTGTCAGCATATCCCTACAAAAAGGTGTTTGATTGGGTGGGTAAATCATTGGCTGGTTCGGGCATCCTTCATTGAGCTGTTTACACTTTAAAAATGGAGTGCCAAACTTACAGTTTGGCAGTTGTAGGGTGGGTAAAATGCCATCTGAAATGTTCGTATTTTCACAACAGAACGTTGGCATTTTGCCCACCGCTTAACTAAAAACCGGTGGGCAAAGGTTGTTTCCTTTAACGCAGTCTGGCGCTTTGCCTTTTCTTCAGCGATGAATCAAGTGAATGGCAAAACGTTTGCCCACCCTACATCTGATTGCAATTGCACAGGTCGAAAAATTTCAACCTGTGCGGTTAATATAAAATGTAGGGTGGGCAAC
>JAOZRC010000305.1 GCA_029940345.1 Desulfobacterales bacterium | reverse complement strand
ATCGGTGTATTTGTAACAAGGTCACCTCGTTAAGCAAATATTCTTTCACAGCCTTGCCGGAATTCACACCCATAAAAACACACCGGTTTTTTATTTCAGCTAATTTTATTATCAGGGTGTTTTGTATGGTCCAAGAAAACGCTCGCCGTTGAAATGGATTAGATGTGATGGCGCCTCCGCAATCCATACTTCGGTTTCCCACGCAATTTCACCAAGATAGTGTGCCATTACGGAACGATCTGGAAAGGCGGTGACATAGACCAACCCTGCCTTTGCACCTGTAAACAATTGGGCTAACTCTGTGTGTCGCTTACTATCGACTGGTCCGTGGCTGGTGACGGACTCCACTACCAGAAGCCAATTGCGTTGGTTACAATAAAATACCACGTCAGGCATTTTTCCATGCGGATCAACATCAACGCCAAGTTTTGCCAGCAGAGCGGCATCGAAATACCCCCATTTGTCACCAGTATCGCCTGCATAAACCAATACACTATTTGGCGCAAAACGAGGACCGAAGTCTTCAATAATCCTTCGAATCAACTCGCTATGTTCACCAGGACTGATGGTGATCTTTTTGCCCTGGGCAATCTGCACCGGTACACGGTTCTGTTCACGTTCATTGGCATACTTAGCGGCCAGAGTCTCATGTTGATCAAGAAAACCTGTCAACTTTTCGTGCCATTCCCTGGCGCCAAAGCAGCGTAATAGTTCAAATGTATCAGCTTCTATCTGATAGACCGCTTTCGGACTATTCACAGGACGATCAGGTTTATCCGGATTGTATAGCGTAATCCCTGCATTCACGAATTGATGCATGGTCTGCCGACGAATCGTTTCACGCGTGTTCGGTGCATACTCTTTTTGATAGTGTTCCCGCATCCAATCCATGATTGGCGTAATTCCCATAAGCGGTTTTTCGGCCTTCGACCATTTCTTGCGAGGTGTCAGATTCAGCAGCGCAAGCAAGCACAGTGCGGAACGCTCATTTTGTTGCGCACGGGGAAGACCAAGAGAAATAAGAACTTGATTTGCTTCCGTTATATGTTTATGGCGTTTATTAATCATCTGTATAGTCTTTTCAGTTGTTCGTCAATCAGAGTCTGGGTGGGTTCTCCGCAGTGTTTCGCCCATTTTCCAAGGGCGGTCAGAGCCTCCCTGCCGGGATATTTTATTTGCCTAAGATCAGTTGCATTAACCTGCGTATGGCCGTTGAAACACCGGAAATTTTCATCAACTGCGGTAGTGTTGAGGAATATGGTTAATCCGCGTGCAAGCATTTCAGGCAACCCTTTTTTACCTTTATGAAACACATTCAGGTGGTTCTCGAAACCCAGCATCTCTGTATCAGGAAAGTCAGCCGGATTTACAACACTCGCTACTATCCTGCGTTTCTCTTCCTTTGATGAGAAGCGACGCACAATGCAATAAAATCCGTTCGGGTAAAACCATTTTTCTGTTTTTGCATTTCGCCGGATCGCATTCGGTTTTTTAAACCCTGACTTCGGCCAGTCAATAGTATGCCCATTAAAATGGCCGGGATAAAGCAATGGAATAGCGCCTGTTTCCGGCATCTCGCGCAAATCCTCTTTATGCCGGAAATCAACAACCGGTCCGGTGGATACATTGATGCATAAGTCATCCAAAGAGCAGTGGATTGAGTCCGACAACTCAATATCACTTTGCTCTGAAGAGGTCGGTATGCGGATAAAGTGATTTGAATCATCGGGAAATACGATACGGCAGAATGGATGCGTAAATGCTTTAATATCAGAGAAGCTGTCATCCGTCGAGGTCGTAATTTCTACGTCAACCTGTTGTCCGCTACGCTCTAACAGTATAATAACATTCTCTTGCAACACATCATCGTCCTTGAAAGCCTTATTACGTGAATCGAACAGGTGTATATGTCGAAGCGCCGAACGCGCCAGAATGAACTTGCGAAACGGATGGTAATACGGACCGTTGCAAAAGCTTCTCGGTATTATCGCAACAAGCTGGCCGTGATTTTCAAGCAAAGAAAGAGACAATGCCACAAAAGCCGAATACAGGTTGACAGTTTCGATCCCGGCTTGCCTCAATGCTATACGGTGTAAGGATTTACTTCGTATTTTCCTATATGGAGGATTCAGGATCGCATGTGTGTACCTTGGAAGAGAATCTGCAAAGAGGTTTCCACATATTGAGTCAACGGCAGTTTCTATGAAGTCATCCCCACTGATGGTTAATGAAACATCTATATGCTGTTTGTATTCCTCTATTATTCGTTTCAAATAAGGATGCAGGGTTGCGTCTATCTCGAAAGCATCAAGTTCGACGCGTTGAAAATCAGAACTGTCGCAAATCTGCTTTTCCAAAAATGCCGCCGAAAGTGTGCCGATTCCTGCTCCGGCATCAAGCAATCGACAATTTCCTCCGGTTGTTTGACCGAACAATCCCGCCATGAACTGAGCTGTTTTTGCCGGTGTGAAAAACTGGCCGAGTTTCGATTTCTTAATTGATCCTATGGACTTCGATATTTCCAATCGTGTTTTTTCAACTGCTGACAGCAATTGTGATTCTCCTGTATTGTGTTGCTGACGCTTGGGTTGCCGGCATCAAATAGTTGCATAACAAGAGACCACACCGCTTCCTGGCTTCAAATTGCGATTGCGGCCATCCGCATTGATTTCTGGCAAATTTAAGTGATTTTTTTATGTCGCCAGTGCTAATGTGCCTTACGTGATGAGGAATATAGTGCCGTTATGCTCGTGCTATTTTTCGGTGTTTTTTCTTAAATGTATGTTTTTGGCATCCAAAATGCCTGTTTAGGGCATAATTTGGCGTAGTTATTGAACGTTTAATTTATTATATCAGAGTGTTAGTGTGGCCCGACCCCAATCCCGACCAATCCTCCCAAGGTGTTAAATGGAAGGCCCTACATGATCTTTATAAGCCTCATATAAAGGATCGTCTCCTCTTGAAAACCCTACCACCTGAGTCGGGTTAAGCCATTGTGCTATTTTCCCTTTTTGAACAATTTTTGCAAAGTATCGAAACTGAAATTTCTTACCAACTCTGCCAAGGCATCCGCCAATGGCTCATTCTCTGAACGAATTTGTTCGGTAAGTCGCATTGCCTCTTGCAAGTCTGCGATCAGTGCTACTCTCCGGAAATTGGCAATCACATCATCAGGCAGCCCAGCGATCGCCTCCGGTGTCAGTGCCTTTTTGTGCTCTGCTTTCTGCGTATCATTTTCCGTTTTCTCCTTTTCATAGACAAACCGGATACCCAAATATTTGGTCATCATGTTAAAAATATCCGTTTCCCGGAACGGTTTTCGCAAAAAATCATCACATCCTTCAGAGATGGCGACAGTGCGTTCTTCCTCATTCGTGCTGGCGCTTACCGCGACAATAACAGTGTCCCGGATTCCCGGTTGTTCATTTTTTATTTTTGATTCATCATTCCTGATTTTCCTTGCAGCTTCATAGCCGTCTGTTACCGGCATCCGAATATCCATCCAGATCAAAGACGGCTTCCATTGGTTCCATATTTCAACCGCATCCTGTCCGTTAGCGGCTTCCCGAAGTTCAAAACCGAAGGGGTTCAGCATTTTGACAAGCACTTTGCGGTTGTCCGGTTTGTCATCGGCGATCAAAATACGATAACGGGGTTGTCCGGGTTCGAGCGCGATGGCGCGGCGGGTTGGAAGTATGGCCGGTATTTCAGCCGTGTCCGCGATGCCGGCCGGTATGTCAATCGTGAATGTCGTCCCGCACCCGGGTTCGCTTTTGACCGTGATGTTTCCGCCCATCAGTTGCACAAAACTTTTACTGATCGAAAGGCCTAAACCCGTCCCTTCCTGCGCTTGTCGGCCGGTTTCGGTTTGAACAAACGCTTCAAACAGCTTATCCAACTCTTGAGATGCGATGCCGGGGCCGGTATCTTTGATTTCAAATTTAAGCTTGAGGAAATGATTCTGATTTTTCCTTCCTAATTCCTCATTATTGATTCTTAATTCCACACGCCCTTCCTTCGTAAATTTGAACGCGTTGTTCAGCAGGTTTATCAGAACCTGCCGCAATCTGACTTCATCTGTGCGGATGTAACGCGGTACCTCTTCGGCACGGTCGAACACCAACTGGAGAGCTTTTTTATTTGCCTGTATGAGAAACATGTCTTCCAATTCGGATAGCATATTATGCAGATCAAAATTTTTCTTATCAAGAGTGATGCGCCCGGCTTCGATTTTGGATAGATCGAGAACCTGATTGATCAGTGTCAGCAGATGTTCTCCGCTCCGACTGATAATGGATAGATTTTCCTCTTGTTCACTGGGCAGGGTACGGTCGCGAGTCATAATCTGAGCAAAACCAAGAATGGCGTTAAGGGGGGTGCGGAGTTCGTGGCTCATATTTGCCAGAAACTCACTTTTTGCCAGGTTTGCAGCATCTGCCTGATGTTTTTTATGCTGCAATTCCTGATTTGTCTTTGCCAGTTCAAGAGTTCTTTCTTGTACCTTTTGTTCCAATTCATCCTGGTGTTGTATTAATTTTTTCTCATTTTCTCTGAGAGTTGTTTCTCTGTCAATAATCTTCTCTTTCATAATAAGAATATTTTCAGCAATCCGGGTAATATCATCATTCCCATGTATTTTAATTTCTTCATTGTATTGCCCCTTGGCAATATATTCCAGGTCTCTGTTTATATTGTTAATACGTCTGATAATATAAGAGTTGAAAATAAATGATGAAATCGCAAATATACCTGCAATAATCAAAATACTGGATAAAAAAGAAATTAAAATAATATTGCGTCTGAACATTGACAACATGCTGAAGTCATATTCTGTTTTTACAACAATGTTGTTGGTAAATTGAAAATCAGGCTCAGTTTCAAGACTGAAAAGAGTGTAGAATGTATAATGATCACCTTTAACTATTTTTAATTCTTTTTTGATTTTAAATTCAGGGTTGCCGATAGTCATGGCAAATTCCTTGCCAGACATGGTTTTTCCATTAATAAGAGATATTTCGCGCCTGGGTTTTATAGTTCCGACAAAAAGGTCTATATTATTTAAAAACCGATTTTCCTGTTTCAACCTTAAAAAGAAATTGGTAAAAAAAAAATCAAAATATTTTTGAGAATACTCCAAAAGAATATAATCTTTCAAATCTGTCCAGGTTTCTACAATATAATTACTGTTAACAGGACTGTAATAACTGAACATGGTGAGTTCATTTGTAGATACGCTGAGACTGATTCTATGTCCTATTACTTCACCTTTACCATATATGGATTCTATAAATTTTTTAAATCTTGGAGAAAATCCGAAAAGATTAAGGTTAATGTCTTTTTCTACGGAGCTATTGATCACAATTCCCTGGCTGTTTACAAAACTGATATCTGTAACACCGTGTGAAATTGCTATTTCTTTGAGCTGTTCCGGTGTATAATGTTTTTTCAGGTCTCCGTTTTCAGTTACTTCTCCGGCTATGGTAAGAGTAGCGTTTTTTGTATGGCCTATCATTTGCCTTTCTAGCAGAAAGATCATTTTATCAAATGTGATAAGATAATTTTTAATGTGGACATAAAGATCATCTTTCTGATTTTCTAAAGTCTGCTTTATCTTATGATGCCCGTAACCACCAATGATAAAGGCTGTGAAAAACACAGAAAGGGCTATAACCATAAACAGATATATCATAAATCGTCTTTTCATACTTATCTTTCCCTTAATTTTGCTGCTTTGTTTGAATTATTCATCTTTTCTCTCCCCAGTGTGATTTTATCGTAATCAGGGCCTTTTTCTGTATCTATCCAATAGTTAGCAAAAATGTCGGTTATTTGTTGATAAATTCGGCGTTCGCTTGCACGGATGGAACGAACTTTTTCGAGAAGTTCACGAAAATAATCTTTACCAAAATATCTGCCGTTTTTGAGTCTTTCATCATCAAGTATAAACCCTTTAAGCATATACTCTTTCAGGCGCTCGGTCGCCCAAATTCTAAATCGTGTGGCCTGTGAGGAATTTACCCTGTAACCAACAGATATGATTGCATCGAGATTATAATATTTGGTTTTATACTTTTTGCCGTCTTTGGCAGTTGTTTCCAAAATAGAAATAACTGAATTTTGGTTTAATTCACCGCTTTCAAATATATTTTTCAGGTGTTTGCTGATAGCAGGAACATTAACACCAAAAAGCGCTGCCATTCGTTTTTGAGTAAGCCAGATATTTTCGTTATGAAAAAATATCTCAACTTTAGCTTTTCCGTCCGGTGTTGTATAAAGTAGAAATTCGGTTAATTCGTCTTTTATGGCTAATGCGTTTTCCATCTATTTAACTTTCCAATATTGATGGTTTCGTAAAAAGTCCGAATTTAGCTATTTTGACATAGATAACCCGCTGAAGTTATTTGGTGTGGCCCAATTTGGGCAATAACGGAACCTATGCGCATCGCCTTACCTACCGGAGTGATAAGCCCATCACAAAGGCCAAATGTTCCGATCTCAATTTGGTATCAGAACAGACCGCGGAAAACAACCATCAATTCAGATATCGTTCATATACTCCGCCAACTGCTATCAGAACAAAGACCGGTATTTCAAGTGCGGTAAAACGGAGGGTCATCTTAGAGCCTGTTTGAAAAGTCTTAAATCGGCTGCAAAAGCGTGAGAGCGGTT
>JAOZRC010000304.1 GCA_029940345.1 Desulfobacterales bacterium | reverse complement strand
TTTTAATGCTTTTTCCCCAATTGGTGCTGTATTTGCCGAATTTGTTAAAGTGATTATTTTAAGTTGTAAATCAGTCTATAATATACTTAAATCATTTGGCTAGTGCAATTTATTCAGAGTGCCTTCAGGATGGCATATTTGTAGTAAAACCAAAGATAAGGTAAAACAATAAAGTGCCCGCAAAAGATATTTATCACGACAATATGAAAAAGGCTCTGATAAAAGACGGTTGGACAATCACCCATGAACAGTTGCATCTTAAATGGGGAGCGAAAGATATGTATGTCGATCTTGGAGCTGAAAAACTCATGGCAGCTGAGAAAGATGGACGAAAAATAGGTGTGGAAGTCAAAAGTTTCACAGGTCACTCCGAGATGAATGACCTTTAAAAAGCGGTGGAACAGTATATCGTGTATTATGATGTCCTTAAAAAAACAGACCCCGATAGGGAACTGTTCCTTGCCGTACCCGAAGAGATTTTTGCAGACCTTTTTGAAGAGCCGATCGGCAAGCTTCTGCTTGAAAATCAGCGTTTCAGTCTTATTGTCTTTAACCCGTTCGCAGAGGTGATTCAGAAATGGATACCATAGAAAAATATCGTCGGATTATTCGGAGGGTAATAAAAGAATATGCCGAGATTCCGTTTTCTTACGGAGATATTCAGTCTCAGACCGTATTTGACACGGATGCAGATCGCTATTTACTGATGATGGCAGGCCGTGAGGGTGTCAAACGGGTCCACGGTTGCCTTGTTCATATTGACATTATCGGCAATAAAATATGGATTCAGCGTGACGGAACAGAAGACGGGGTAGCCACCGGACTTATGAAGGCCGGAGTTCCGAAAGATCAGATAGTTATCGGTTTCCGTTCTCCCGAAATGAGGAAGCATACAGAATTTGCAACAAAATAAAAAATGCAGCGCTCAAATGCTCAGAACAGCCGTCATCTTTACTTCAACTGAAAGGATAAGGCAGTGGAATCTGTGATTATTGAAATGGCTAAGGCAGCTCGCACAGCATCGGCAGAGATGGCATGCTGTCCGTCAACGCTGAAAAACGAAGTGTTAATCAAATTAGCCGATCGAATTGAAACTCAGGCGGCAGCCCTGAAAGCGGAAAACGCCAAGGATATTGAACACGCTCACGAAAAGGGGCTTTCAGCCGCAATGACTGATCGTCTCACGCTAAACGATGCTGTTATTCAGTCCATGGCCGTAGGACTTCGAGAAGTGGCCCGGTTGAATGATCCGGTCGGTTCCATGAGTCAATCCGTTATCCGTCCTAACGGTTTGGAAGTGGCGCGTATGCGGATTCCGCTGGGTGTTATCGGCATTATCTATGAGTCCCGCCCCAATGTGACCATAGACGCTGCCGCGTTATGCTTAAAAGCCGGAAACGCTGTGATACTGCGGGGCGGCTCAGAAGCGTTTCATTCCAACCAGGCGTTAGCTGCCGTGATTTCTGCGGTGTTGAGGGAATCAGGCCTTCCGGAAACGGCAGTTCAAGTCGTTCCGGTGCGCGACCGCAGGGCCGTGAACATCTTATTGGAGCAGGAGGAACAGATCGACTTGATCATCCCGCGCGGTGGTGAAGAGTTGATCCGTTTTGTAGTGGCCAATTCAAGGATTCCGGTTTTAAAACATTACAAAGGTGTTTGCCATGTATATGTAGATGCGGACGCTGATATGGAAATGGCTGAAAATATTTGCTTTAACGCCAAAGTGAGCCGTCCGGGCGTGTGCAACGCCTTGGAAACCATGCTGGTTCATAACGCCGTTGCCGATCGTTTCCTTCCGGCAATGGCTCAACGTTTTGGCAGCGCCGGCGTTGAATTGCGTGGTTGTGCCAAAACATGCGGTATCCTGCCTGATATTCAACCGGCTGTGGAAGCGGACTGGCCTGAAGAATATCTGTCCCTGATTTTAGCCGTAAAGGTTGTTGCCGGTATGTCGGAGGCGATTCATCATATCGCTGAATATGGTTCTGATCATACTGAAGCCATCATTACTGACAACTATCAAAAGGCGCGCCGGTTTATTCGCGAAGTGCATTCATCGGTTGTGCTTGTCAACGCCTCCACCCGGTTTAACGATGGCGGACAGTTGGGTTTAGGTGCCGAAATCGGTATCAGCACATCCAAACTGCACGCATTCGGACCGATGGGCATTGATGAACTGACCACCACAAAATTTGTTGTGTTTGGTGATGGCCAAATACGTGTTTAAAGATGAAGTTTAAAATTATAAGTTTGAAGTTACTTAACACTGAAATGCAAAAGGTATTATGAGCGAAAATTCAGAACTATATACGGACCCGACACTTGATAATTATGTCAAGGCCGCTTTGGAGAGAAAAACGGTTAACCTGGTTATTTTAGACATTCGCAGCCTTTCTTCAATCGCAGATATCCTGATCATTTGCAGCGGACGCTCGAATCGCCAGGTTAAGGCGATTGCGGAACATATCCGCACGAACCTTAAAAAACAGGGAATCCAACCGATCAGTGTAGAAGGTAAAAAAGAGGGACAATGGGTGCTTATGGATTACGCGCATGTTATTATCCACATTTTTTATGAACCCGTGCGCACTTTTTATGACCTTGAAGGCCTGTGGGCCGACGCCAAAAGAGTGCGCACCCAAAGTCTTGTTCTAAACAACGCAATGCGTGACAATGCATAATTCCAGATGACACCGGCGCTGTATGTTATTTAAGCTTCGGCTCTTTTTCCGTCAGAGTCCCATCGGGACGGCATATTGGTAGTAGTAGTGTAATTGCGCATATTCTGTTATGTTGCTACAAACATGCCGTCCCGACGGGACTCTGACGGAATTTAGGCTGATTATGCTACAAACATGCCGCTCCCACGGAGCTTTTGAGGAATATCACATTTTAATTTGTTTTAAATTAAACCTCGGGCTCTTCCCGAGCGACCCTAAAAGTTCGACTTTTACGGAGTGAAATCTTTACCCCATACTATCAATCGTAACCATTCACTCCCCTGAGCGGAACGGCTTTCCGCTCTATATGATCGCAACCATGCGTGAGTGTGTAAGGCGGGAAGCTGTCCCGCATTTGCTTGCATCTGGGGAAGGAACGGTTATAGCTATCAATCAACCTTTAAACGAATCGAATGAGGTGGGCGTGGGCCTTGAAATTGAAAGAAAATTTTTACTTAAAAATGACGACTGGCGTAAATTGGCGCAAGGAAAGGAATATCGCCAGGGCTATTTAAGCAGCGTTAAAGAACGCACCGTACGTGTCAGAACTATTGAGGACAAGGGCTTTTTAACGATTAAAGGCGTTTCTCGGGGTGCCGTAAGAACTGAATATGAATATGCTATTCCCCTTAATGAAGCCAAGGCGATGCTTGAGGAGTTGTGTGAAAAGCCATTGATTGAGAAAAAACGCTTTAAAATACCGTATGAGGGACTTGTATGGGAAATAGACGAATTTTTTGGTGAAAATAAGGGCTTGATAATGGCTGAGGCAGAGCTTTCCAGCGAGACGCAGGCGTTTAACAAACCGGAATGGATTGGTGTGGAAGTAACGCACGATTCCAAATATTATAATGCCAACCTCGTTCATCACCCTTTTAGGAGGTGGTAATTGCCGATGTGGGCCGGCTTTCCGTTGTACTATTACGGCGATGTTGAAGCCGGTTTTGTCGGGTTATGCTTTACTAACCCGACCTACAACTTCTGCGAAAAAGGGGAGGGAATTAACGATTACGCTGTAAGCGCTTCCCTTGATTAATCCTTGACAAGTTTGTACAACTCATTTAAATTTGTAGCAATTGTGATTTGAACCTTGTTCATTTTTTAAGCGTTTATAAAAAATTTGGACGCTCCAATTAAAAGTGACTGTTAATAAAAAACAGGATGCAACCAAGGCAGAAAAAATAATCAGGAAGGAGAATGTTATGAAACAGGACGATTTAACCCAAATAAGCAATATTGGGCAATCACGGATGGAACGGTTTAACGATCTTGGTATTACCACAATCCAACAACTGCATGCAATGCCTTTGGAAGAATTGGCAAAAATTGAAACCATAGGCGCATTCTACGCTGAAAAAATTAAAGATGGGGTTGCTGAATATTATGCTCGAAACAATATCACGCCGCCTGCTGTAACATCTACCGCAAAAGCTAAGGACAACACTGCTGAAAAATCCCAGAAAGCGCCTGAAGAGGGATTTGATTTTAAAAAAGGCATTAAGAATATTCAAAAACGAATCAAAAGTATCAACAAAAAGGTGCAGCCTCTATTAGAGAAAAAATACCAGGAATTGTATTCTGATTTTGAAAAAAATTGCAAGCAACTCAAAGCGTTTCGGAAAACAATTGATTCGACGTATGACGCATTTTCTCAAAAAGCCCTGAACGAATTGGCGAAAAAAGCCGACGAATTAAACGCTAAACTTAAAAATATTAAGAAAAAGCCCGGTAAAGCCCAGTATAAAAAAATAAGAAAAGAGATTCAATCTCTGATCAAATCAATGAAAAAGATTTGTTCGTAATGAGATGAAAGGAGTTAAAATGTCTAAAAATGGAGATGGTAAAAAAGAGAATAACGATAAGAAAAAGGGCATAAAACTAAAAAAGAAGCTGTCTGAACATACGGCGTTTAAAAATGTAAACAAAAAGAAAAAACCAAATCGTCAGGCCGTATGGGTGAAAAAAACGACCCTCGGATATGAACAGGAACTTCACCGGCTGCAAATTGAGATTTTGAAAATGCAAAGATTTGTCAAGAAAGAGGGGTTGCGTGTATTGATGCTGTTTGAAGGGCGTGATGCGGCCGGCAAAGGCGGTACGATTAAACGCATTATTGAACACATGAATCCCCGTGGTACGCGCGTCGTGGCGTTGATGACACCCAGCGATACAGAACGCACCCAATGGTATTTTCAAAGATATATCCAACACCTGCCATCCGCAGGTGAAATTGTCCTTTTTGATCGCAGTTGGTATAACCGTGCCATGGTTGAACCGGTAATGGACTTTTGCACCGATGAACAAAATAAGCGATTTTTAAAAGATGTTCCCATGCTGGAAGAGATGTTGGTAAAAGACGGTATTATTTTACTGAAATATTTTTTTTCCGTTTCCAAAGACGAGCAACAACGTCGTTTTAAATCACGTGAGACGGATTTACTGAAGCAGTATAAAATATCACCAGTGGATAAAATGGCTCAGGAGATGTGGGATGACTATACAGTGCGTAAATTCCAGATGCTTAATGAAACCAATCGTTCGCTCTCGCCGTGGATGATCATCCGATCAGACAATAAAAAGATGGCGCGGCTCAACTGTATCAAAGACATTCTAACAAATATCGTCTATGATAACAGAACTGACATTGAAAGTTTGCAAACCGATCCTGAGATCGCTATAACGGGAATTGATGAAATTCGGTATCTGGAGGATAATTTGCTCAAACAGGCTGAATTGCCCGGGTAATTATTTGAAAGTATAGAACTACGTAACCGTACACTCCCCTCTGGTTCCCACGCTCCGGCGTGGGAACCTTTTTGGGGCCAAAGCCGCATCAATTCAAGTTACGGGTGTCGCGGCTATAACGTTCCCACGCCGGAGCATGGGAACGAGGGCGGGGGAGTGAACGGTTACAGAAGAACAACAGTTCAGGGGGCGTTCCGCTGTAATATTGGGCTACCAACATAAGCTAGGACACTAAATATAGTCGTAGCGACTGTGATTAAAGTCAAGCGTTTTTTACTGCCAAGCCTCATTTTTTTTAACTATTGCATTGAGAATAGTGAGCAATTTTCTCATGCAAGCGACAAGGGCAACCATTTCAGCTTTTCCGTTTTTAAGCAGACGGTGATAATAGGCTCGGATCACCGGATTATGTTGTATAGCTGAAAGCATTGGCATATAGAGTTGCTTACGGACATCGACGCGACCGAATCCTGTCATCCGCCTGCTCGGCAGTACGGATAGCGTTAAGTTGTCGCCTACGAGCGCTAAGGTCCTTTATTTCTAAGGATATCGCGTCGATAGCGGTTTGGGCTTCGGGTTTTATGGTAGCGGCGTATCGTGCGATAATCCTGGCATCAAGCACATCTGTTTTAGCTAGTTGACCGACCGCTTTGGCAAAATCGCGAATCCGTTTAGGATTTGCGACTACGACAGGCATTCCTGCTGCGTGCAAGTGTTTAGCCAAAGCGCGTTCGTAACTGCCGGCAGCTTCCATAACGATCAGTGTGGGATCGGTTTCGGCCAGTCGTTCGGCAAACGTTTTTATGTGAATGTCAGTATTATTAAAATGGGCATCACGTTTATCAGCAGTGTGATCTATTATCACAAAATGTGCTTGGATTTTGCTAATTTATCCTGCGGCTACAGCAAAAGACGCAACCAATCGACTCTTGAAATCAGAGTCACGAATAGCTTTTTTAATTTTTATTGAGGAATATATTTTTTGCTCTCGTTTAAGTCCAATACCCGTGAATGAATGGCTATTCACCATAGATCAAAAGTCAATATTTTAAGTAAACATTTAAAAATCAAAATATATCTATGAAATTAAATTAATTTAGTGAATAAAATGTATCTGTCACCTGTGATGTACAATAACCAGCTATAATCAAAGATGACAATTCCTTCCTACTTATTTATTCTTCAATGGATCATTTCCCATTCAAAAA
>JAOZRC010000303.1 GCA_029940345.1 Desulfobacterales bacterium | reverse complement strand
GAACTGGTGAATAGCGGTTTTGCAGACCGCTGCCTTACCACTTGGCTATGCCGCCGGTAATTTTTGAAATGGAGCGGGAAACGAGATTTGAACTCGCGACTTCGACCTTGGCAAGGTCGCACTCTACCACTGAGTTATTCCCGCTCAGAAAGGCTGACTTATAATCTGCTTTTTATTTGGTGTCAAGCATAAAATGCCTAATATAATAATTTTTTAAACCGGATAAAATAGTCAAGGCCGGACCAGATCGTTAAAATCAGTGCCACCCATAAATATAACGCACCGATAGCTTGAAAATCAATTCCCCAAAACGGATAATGGAACAGTAACGGAATAATGGCGGCAATTTGAAATCCGGTTTTATATTTACCTAGCTGTGACGCGGATACATCTTTTTGATTTTCGACAAGGAGATTACGCAAACCGGTGACCGCTATTTCGCGTCCGATAATAATACAAACCATCCAACCCGGAGCCCATCCCAGGGACACCAGCATGACACATGTCGAAGACACTAACAGTTTGTCAGCCAGCGGATCCATCAGTTTGCCGAGGTCAGACACCATCCCCCAGCGTCGCGCAAGAAAGCCATCGAAAAAATCAGTGATAGATGCCACCGAAAACAACAGGGCGGCCACAATCGCATTGAATCGGTTGGGAAATAAAAGCAAAATGACAATGCCAGGGATGGACATCACCCGAAAAAGGGTTAGCGTGTTGGGGTGACTTAATAAATTTATTATTTTTCGGTCAGATTTCATTTTATACCATTTGTGAAAATTAAAATCCCATCCAACTTATGAACAACATACCTAAAACAGCCTGTTTTCTTATTTTATATTGGGCGATTATTTAACGCAAATGGTATTATTAATGCGCCGCCAGATATTTATCCCGGCATTTCTCGCTGCAGAAACAAAGTTCTTTGCCGCCAATCATATTGCACACACCGTCTTCCTTGGCAAAATAAACATTACATACCGGATCTTGAATCATCACATTTTCAATATTACCGTGACCGGTGTTAACTTGTGATGATTTCGCAACATTAAAACCGAGCGATTTCACGGTTGATTTTACGACCTTAAAACAGAAATAGATTATCACGAAAATAAGTAATAGCTTTATCACCGCCGTACCACCTTTTGGCTGAAATCCTCCAGTTTATCTAAAAGAATCTGCATGTTATAATGCAATACAGGATGAATCACATCAGGGTCTATATCACAAATAGGACACAAAACAAAGCGTCTTTTGTGCATCCGCGGATGGGGGATGGTCAATTGCGGTGAATTGAGAACGAGATCATCATACAAAATGATATCCATATCAAGAATACGCGGGCCATACCTTACTACGGTTTGCGTTCGTCCGATTTCCTTTTCAATCGATTTTAACATTTTCAGAAGGTCTGACGGATCAAGCGATGTTCCGATTTTAACGACACCGTTTACAAACCAGTCCTGATCAGTATAATCAACCGGCTCGGTTTCATAAAAGCCGGACTGTTTTAAGATAACAGCTTTACCGGATTGCGCGAGTCGTTTAATACCGTCAGTGCAATTTTCAAATCGGTGCCCTATATTTGAGCCGAAAGCAATATATGCTTTATGAGAGTGATTCATTTAGCGCCAGGCTTCATCCCAAAGCTCTCCCTGATAGATCACCCGGGCATCACCTTCCAGATATGTATTTTTATAAATACCATCCAGGATTTCAAAGTATATACGCAGTTCGCTTCCACTGCGCGTCATAATCTTAACAGGTGAAGACTTTTGAAAAGTATGCGCCAAAACAATAGCGCCGGCCACTGATCCTGTGCCACATGCCAAAGTTTCATCTTCGACGCCACGTTCGTAGGTTCGGATGCCGGCGGCCCCGTTTTCCAGAAGAGAGATAAAATTGACATTGGTTCCGGCCGGAGCAAATTCCTGATGATAGCGAATCATGCGTCCCTGGGTGACGACATCAATCGTTTCAATATCATCAACCGGGATAACCACATGAGGCACCCCGGTGTTGATACTGCTAATCACCAATGTTTCATCGGCCAATAAAATGGTATAATCCGGTTTGAAATCCAACGGATCGGTCATTTTTATCTTCACCAGGTCATCATTAAGAGCCGCACTTACAATCCCTGCAACGGTTTCGAAGGCCATCCGATTACCGGCGATCTGATTTAGAAACGCAAAACGAGCGGTGCATCGCGCTCCATTACCGCACATTTCCGCGATGCTGCCATCCTTATTAAAAAAGCGCCATTTAAAATCGGCCTTATCCGAATATTCGATAAGAATCAAACCATCGGCGCCCACAGCCATTTTACGGCGACAAGCGCCTATAATGAGCTGTGTCAGGCGGGTTTCATCAACGATTTTATCACGGTTGTCAATGATAATAAAATCATTGCCGCTGCCGCTCATTTTGAAAAATGGAAGTTTTGTCATTATTATTCTTTCGTCAAATCATCATATAGATTACATCAGTGTTCATCCAAAAAATCCGGAACAGATTCGCCGGCGCAGAGGTCTTCGACAGTCTGGCGATTTCGAATCACATGAATCCGGTTGTCTTTGACCATCACTTCAGCACACCGAGGTCTTGAACAGTAATTGGATGACATGGCAAAGCTATAGGCGCCAGCGCTCATCACCGCAAGCAAATCCCCTCTATGAACATTGTCTATTTCACGATCACGCGCCAAAAAATCACTCGTTTCACATATCGGCCCAACAATATCGGCGACGATGGTCGCATCCCGGGTTTTCGAAACTGGCTTAATGGCATGGAAAGCGTCATATAAGGCCGGACGCATCAAATCATTCATACCGGTGTCCGTAATGACAAAATTTTTTGTTTCCCCTCTTTTAGTATAAAGCACCTTAGCGACAAGGATGCCGGCGTTTCCGACAATCACACGGCCAGGTTCGAGAATGAGCTTAAACGAAGAGTCCTTTAAAGATTTGATAATGGCCTGGGCATATTCGTCAGGTGCCGGTGGCGTTTCATCACTATAGGTGATGCCAAGCCCTCCCCCCATATCCAGATAACGAATATAAATGCCAATCTTCCTGAGTTCGTTAATCAGGGTGTTCAAACTGGACAGTGTGTCTTTAAACGGTTGTACATCGGTGATTTGGGAGCCGATATGGCAATCAATACCCTTTATCTCGATATGATCCAGTTTTTGGGCGGCTTTATAGCCTTGCAAAGCGGATACGATGTCAATACCGAATTTATTTTTTTTCAATCCGGTGGAAATATAGGGATGGGTCTTCGGATCAACATCAGGATTCACCCGTATGGCCACCGGTGCGATCGTATTAAAATTAGCGGCGCGCTGATTGATGACTTCAAGTTCCTCAAGGGACTCAATATTGAACATCAGGATGCCATTTTTTAGGGCATAGTCGATTTCGTCCACACGTTTACCGACGCCCGAATAAACAATTTTATTCGGTTCAAAGCCGGCTTGCAGGCCGCGATAGAGTTCACCGGCGGAGACAATGTCAAGACCGCCGCCCAATTTGGCAAACAGGTTCAATATAGCCAGATTGGTATTGGCTTTGGCTGAATAGCACACCAACCTGCTAACGCCTGCAAAGGCACTATCAAACGCCTTAAAATGACGCTTCAAGGTTGCATGACTGTATAAATAAAAGGGCGTGCCAACCGCTTTGGCAATCCGCCGGATCGGGACATTTTCACAGTACATTTGGTCGTTTTGATATTGAAAATGATGCATAATCGGTTTCTTTGAAATTTGAATCAGTTTTATTTATCAGGATCGGGGACAAGATAACTTCCCCATTCGGAGTGCAAACTTCAGCTTGCGTTGCCAGCGAGGCAAACTGAAGTTTGCACTCCTTTTCTGAAAATGGGGAAGTTATTTCGCTCCTATTCCTTAGATTCCCCAGCCAACTTTTTTTCAGCCACTTTGATTGCGGTCATCACATTCCTGGTGGCAGTGCCGCCATAAGATGTGCGACGTTCGATCATTTGGGTAAGACTCAGGATATTATAGATATCTTTTTCAATCAGGTCAGAAAAGCCATGAAGCTCCTCCAAAGTAAGTTCATGAAGTTCTTTTTTATGTTGTAGGGCATAACTGACGGCATTGCCAACGCAGTGATGGGCGTCTCGAAAGGCCATTCCTTTACCCACCAGGTAATCCGCCATATCGGTTGCGTCTAAAAAGCCCGCCGACGCCGCGCGTCGCATGGTTGCGGAATTAATTTTTATCCCGGGAAGCAATTGTGTGCAGACTTCAACAACGGCATTCAAAGTGTCCACCGCGTTGAAAAGAAGTTCTTTATCTTCCTGCAGGTCACGATTGTATGACAACGGCAATCCCTTTAATAACGTCAGCATCCCCATGAGACTGCCAAAAACACGGCCGGTTTTACCACGAATTAATTCGGGAACATCGGGATTTTTTTTCTGGGGCATAATACTGCTTCCGGTTGCAAACGCGTCAGCGATTTCGATAAAGCCGAATTCTGCGGCAGACCATAAAACCAGTTCTTCCGATAACCGGCTGAAATGAATCATGCAGAGGCTTGCGGCCGCGAGAAATTCAACGATAAAGTCACGATCGGACACGGCGTCAAGGCTATTTGACGCAATTTTCGGAAAACCGAGTAACTCAGCGGTATATTTTTGATCAATGGGGTAGGTCGTTCCGGCCAGTGCGGCACTCCCCAAGGGCATCACATTGATGCGTTTCAGGCTATCTTCAAAGCGCTCTGTATCCCGCTGGAACATTTCATAATAAGCCATTAGATGATGCGCCAGCAATACCGGCTGCGCCCGCTGCATATGGGTGTAACCCGGTAAAACAACATCAATATGCTGTTTGGCGAGGGCAACCAAAGCCCTTTGCATTTCAACAAGGCGTTCAATGATGAATTGCACCGCATCCCTGAGATACATGCGCACATCCAAGGCGACTTGATCATTGCGACTGCGCGCCGTATGCAATTTTAAAGCTGTTTTGCCCACATCCCGAAGAAGCGCATATTCAATGTGCATGTGGATATCTTCGAGGCTGTCATGAAATTCAAATTCTTTATGTTCGATGGCCCTTTTGATCCGGCCCAGCCCCTCAATGAGTTGAAAGGCGTCATCCTCGCTTATAATTGATACTTTTGCCAGCATTTTACAATGGGCAATACTGCCTTCAATATCAAAGGCATATAAGCGCTTATCAGTATCAATCGAAGATGTGAACGCCTCAACACTGATATCGGTTTTTTGGGAAAAACGCCCACTCCAGAGTTTTCCGTTTGGTTGCGTCATTGCCAATCTCCGTTTAAAACCAACCTATTTAAATGTCACCCAAAATTTTATCTAAACAGTCAATCAAATCGTCAATTTGATTTTCTTCAATAATAAGCGGCGGAATAAAACGCAAGATATTATTTTGGACACAGTTAATCAAAAAACCGTTTTCCATGCAGGCGGTTACAATCGGTGCGCCTTCGACTTTCAGTTTTAAGCCTAATAACAAGCCGAGACCGCGCACCTGTTCAACAACATCATATTTTGTCTTGAGCGCTTCTAAGCGCCCGAAAAAATACTTGCCCATCTTGGCACAATGGTTTATTAGTTTTTCTTCCTCAATCAGCTTGAGAACCGCAAGTGCGGCGGTCGTAATCACAGGGCCGCCGCCAAAGGTTGACGCATGCGAACCATAGCCGAACGCTTCCGCAATGTGTTCGCGGGCCAACATCGCGCCGATTGGCAGGCCGTTGGCCAGTGCTTTGGCTAACGTCATAATATCCGGTTCGACCCCAAAATGTTGATAAGCAAACAGTTTGCCCGTGCGACCCATACCGGTCTGAATTTCATCAAAAATTAGCAGCGCACCGGTCTTATCACAAAGGTGTCTGACCGCTTTTAGGTATCCCGGATCGGGACCGCACACGCCGCCTTCGCCCTGTAACGGTTCAAGCAAAACCGCACAGGTCTTATCCGTAATCATGCGTTCTAAAGTTTCGGCATCATTAAACGGAGCAAAGTGGAATCCTTGCAGAACCGGTTCGAATCCTTTCCTGATTTTTTCCTGGCCGGTAGCCGAAAGTGTCCCCATGGTGCGTCCGTGAAAAGATTGTTGCATGGAAATAATTTCATAGCGATGCGTTTCACCTTTGTTGTGAAAATATTTACGTGCCAGCTTAATTGCCGCTTCATTGGCTTCCGCTCCGCTATTGCCGAAAAAAACCCGGTCGGCAAAACTGTCAGCTGTCAGCCACGCGGCCAGTTCGGCTTGCGGCCCCGTGTAAAAAAGATTGGAAACATGCACCAAACGATTCATCTGATCTGAAACCGCCTGGGCGATACGCGGATGGGCATGACCCAACGCGCATACGGCGATGCCGGCGACAAAATCGGTGTAAGCGCGCCCTTCCGAATCCCAGAGGGTTGCGCCACGCCCTTTAGTGAACACTACAGGAAAGCGTTGGTAGGTCGCGGCAATATTCTGATCGGCTTGACGCATAATAGGGTTATCGGGCATTTTTTATCCTTTTATATATTTCTCGTCAGTTGCAAGTTTGAAGTGTTAAGTTTCAAGTTGTATGGTATTATTACAAACCTGATGTCTGATTCGCAATTTATCAACCTTGCGGTTTAAGAGCCTGTTTGGAAAGTCGTGATCGAAGCGAAAAAGTGTGAGAGCGAG
>JAOZRC010000972.1 GCA_029940345.1 Desulfobacterales bacterium | reverse complement strand
TCAAATTCCTCTATGAGCAGGAACTGGAAGAGATTGAAGATATTGACCTGAGCCAGCAAAACATGTTCAACAATCTCAAAGGGCGGTTTCTGGAAATAGTTGTGCAGGTGACCATGATGAAATTTGACTATGAGATACTGGACGGCAAACTCTTCGGAAAAACCGGGGAAATCAGTGTGCCGCTGTTCCAATTCGTTGACACCAAATATGCCAAAGGCACTAAAACAAGGTCTTTTCAGATTGATGTTTACGGACGCGGGATAACCAAGGGCGTTGAACGCGTCTGGATCTGCGAATGCAAATACACCAAAGTGAAAATGGGGATGAAAAAGGTTAAAAAGCTGGAACACGCGGCCGAAGCCCTGAAGCAGGAAGCTATGGACGCCGAACGCACTGTCCCGGAAGTTCAGATGTGGCTGGTGTCCAGTGGCGGATTTACCGGGGAAGTTTTGGAATATGTCAAGAACCGAGATGATATTTACTTTTCCGACCATGATGGAATAAACGGCATTTTCCGGGCGTTCGGGGGCAATTATAATATTCCCGTATTTAAGGAATCGTGATACAGGGATGCAAATCTGGAATAACTTAAACTTTTTCGACCAGTGCAATTAAAATGTGATATTCCTCAAAAGCTCCGTGGGAGCGGCATGTTTGTAGAACGATTGGCCTAAATTCCATCAGAGTCCCATGGGGACGGCATATTTGTAGCAACTTTTTGAATATTCCGGATAACAAAATATCAAAACAGCTTTCCCCGTAGAACTGAACCTATCGGACGGAGACATAACCATGAATGAAAAAACAATCCTGCCTGTGGAAGAGATGGTGGCGTATGAGGAGTTTACCGATCGGGTGGAAATCCTGCGGAGCCTGGATGCCTGGGTGAAAAATATTCAGCGGATGGCCGCGCCGAGTACCGCCCTTATTGCGCCCCGTCGCATGGGAAAAACCGTTCTGTTGGACCGGCTGGTGAATACGGTTTTTTTTAAACCGGAGTACAAGGTTGCGCCCTTTTATTTCCGGATGAAACGTGAGAAAACAATATTGCGGGAATTTCTTCTGGATTACGCCACCACTTTTTTCCGTCAATATATTGCATATTGTCTGCAGGATTCCGCCCTGTTTCAGAGCAGGGACAGGTCTGTCAAATTGAAAGACCTTTTAAAATACCGCTCCGAACAAAAAGCCGTGGTGCTTGCCCAAGAAATGATTCATTATTTTCTCAAACGCTATGAGGAAAGCGGCCATGAAGACGCCAGAAGCCATTGGGAATCCTTTATATGTCTTCCTGAAACGTTAGCCTCCTATTCTGGAACCCGCGTGGCGGTGATCATTGATGAGTTCCAGGATATGAAATTCTACGTTTACAATTGCTCGCAGGATATGTTCATGAAGATGGATGCAAAGGGACAGCTTACCGGGCCGGGAGCAATCAATCTAACAGCAACGTATGACCGGATGTCCCAGAGCCGCAAAGCGCCGATGCTGGTATCCGGTTCAGCCGTAACGCTGGTGTTCAGAACGGTCATGGGAGGGCCGTTAGGGGGACGTTTCGGATTCACCTATCTGAAACCGCTGTCTATCCCTGACGGTGCCGTATTGTTACAAACATTACTGAAATTGTATTACTCCGAAGCTAAAATCTCGCCGGAAAACGCCCTTTATGCCAGCGCCCAGACTGGCGGCCATCCCTATTACCTGTACTGCCTTAGCGTGTCAGACTATGAAAACAAAGCGTTTGATGACAAAAATGCAATTGACAGGCTCATCCGCTATGAAATCGAAAACGGCAAGATTTACGGCTTCTGGCAGACCCATTT
>JAOZRC010000302.1 GCA_029940345.1 Desulfobacterales bacterium | reverse complement strand
TATCTACCAGTGCGGTGCGGGGATGGGCTCATTTCATATTGACCCAGTCGGGCGTTTGAGCGTATGCATAATATCTCGTTCGGCGACTTATGATCTGCGCCAGGGGGCGTTTGTCGATGGATGGCACGATTTCATTCCCCGTATCTTGTTGCAAGAATGGTCGCGGAAAACACCCTGTGAAAATTGTGAACTGATATCACTGTGCGGCCAGTGTCCCGGCTGGGCGACGTTGGAAAACGGCGATCCGGAAACACCGGTGGAATATCTTTGCGAGATTGCCCATTTGCGAGCCCGGGAACTCGGATTTGACATGAAATTGAATGGAGAAAACCATGACAACTGAAAATGAAATTAAACCTTCACGAAAACCCTATTCCACGCCACGAATCGAACGGATACGGTTAACCGCCGATGAGGCAGTGCTTGGAAACTGTAAGGCCGTGGCTGGATTGTTTAATGGCTGGCAAAATGATAACTGCTATTGGGTGATAGAATGTCTGAATGTCGGTTCATGATTCGAATAGTGTTTGAACGTTTTTAAGGTTCAGTCAACACACTCAACACTTGCCCTAAATAGCAATAATGAAAATAAACACCATAGTTTTCGAAATTGCCGAAATTGTTTTTGCAATAACCAGCGACCGGCCTTTAGCGCCAATCTGTATGGAAAAAGCCTACGAGGGCTTCTTTTGCGGTGCAAAGCCGGATGTAACGATCCACGCTCACTACGGCGACGTACCTCGAATCCCTCTCCGTGACCGAGACAGGGTTTTCGATTCCGAGATGAATTGGAGCCTCTATCACGCAGACGGTAAGAACGTCTTTGTGCTAAGGTCGCCCGCAGCCGGACCCTTTCCCTACAGCATTGCAGTATTTGACAACGATTTTTTACAGGGAGAGATATTCGTCCGTATCCCCGAATCCGTTGGTTTTCAGGATAGCCTGCCCAATCCGTTAGGTTATCCGCTTTCCGAAGTACTGATGATATGCCTGTTGGCCAGGGGCAGGGGGATAATGATTCACTCCTGCGGTATAGACGACGACGGACATGGCTACCTCTTTGCCGGCAATTCCACCCACGGTAAGACCACCATTGCCCGATTATGGAAGGATAAAGCCATTGTGCTGAATGACGACCGTATCGTGATACGCCGTTGCGGAGACCATTTTCGGATGTTCGGTACGCCTTTTCACGGTGACTACAGCGGGGTCTCCCCGACCGGCCTGCCCTTGGAGAAAATATTTTTCCTGCTTCATGCGGATGCGAACAATACCCGACGCCTGTCCAACATTAAAACAACGTCCATGATTCTCACCCGCTGTTTCCCCCCGCTATGGAATGCCGAAGGAATGGACTTCACTCTTGATTTTTGTTCTCAATTGACACACGCCGTTCCTTGTTACGAGCTTGACTTTGTACCTGACGAAAGTGTAATTGATTTTGTACGATGCGTGAAATAATTCTGAAACAGGCCGAAATAGCGGAGTTGTTTGCTGATATCCTTGCCCGGGGCGGAACGTTCAGCTTCAGGGCGCACGGTTCCAGTATGAGCCCCTTTATCCGGAACGGTGATATACTCTTCATCGAACCTGTGGAAGCCGCCGCTCTGAAAGTGGGGGATGTCGCCTTATTCCAGTCAATTGGGGACAGACTGATTGCCCACCGCGTGGTCAGTAAAAATATAAAGCGTAACCGTGTAGTTCTGACAATGCGCGGTGATGCAGTATCTGCCTTCTGCGAACTGGCAACCCCTGACCAGGTGTTGGGCAGGATCGCCGTTGTCCGGCGGGGTTCAAAAATTATCCGACCGGATCGAGGTATTCCAGGGTTGGCAGCGAGACTGTGGATGAGGTTGTCTCCCGCAGGCCCCTTGCTTATACAGTTGATACGGTTCGGCAAACGCGGTGGCGGCTGCGTTCTGAGACGGCTTCAGTCTCTAAAATCGTACCGTATTTTCATAAGAAAAATGGTTGGAAAAAAAGTGCGCTACCGCATTGCCACTACTGAAGATAGCATTCTTCTCGAAAAAATCTACGGTCATACGATTTCTTCGAACCCTGGGAATCTCGTTGAGAAACATGCATGTGGAACGGAAAACAAAAAGGTTCAAAGCTTTACGTTAATCGCCACTGTCGGACAAAAATTTGCCGGTGCGACATTCCTCATGCAGTTTCCTGAAAATCAAGGTCATTTTCCAGGATTGTGGTTCTTCGGGATGCGGGTCCTCACCCTCTATCGGGGTATCGGCATTGGTGAAGGCCTGGTGCGCATGGGTCTGAAAACAGCCTCCGAAAATAGTGCTGCAAAAGTGAACCTCCTGATTTTTGAACATAATAAACCCGGTGTCAATCTTTACCGCAAGATGGGCTTTCAATCGGATTCCATACACGGTCTTGACGATCTGCTGGATAAAGAGGTGCGGCAGGGAGAGCGCCGCCGTATCATCATGTCCAAACATCTTTTGATTAAAGCTTGAGGGTAAACTGCTTTTATCAGATTTGGCTGCCAAATATAAGCCGGGACACTTTCAGATATAAATTTAAGCAAAAATCGTTGTTACGCAATGGCGCATGAATGAAATGCAACGCACAAAGCCGTTACATAAATGTATTAACCGATAGTCATGAATTGAACACCGGACAGAGCCATACCGGAAAACTTGTGATCAAGTATTTATGTTTTAGACGTTCATATAAGCACTTGATTTAAAATTGATTTACTTTGAAAAAGGCTTTTCACACTCAATTCACATTGATAATATGCCAGACTGGTTTACACACCTCAGGCAAGGGTTAGCGCGCACCCTTCCGGAAGAACGCATTGCCGTCTTAAAGGCACGGTCCGGCACGCTTGCCAATTTAACTAATTTACGACCGTTTATGGTGCGACATTGGCGCAAAGGCGCGCTGGGAGCGCTTCTTATCCTTGCCACAGTGCTGCTCGGCTTTCCGCTGCCCTTGATCAACCGCTATCTGATAGACGATGTCATATTAGGCGCTCAACCAGGTCTTTTGGCTGGCGCGGTGTTACTGCTGGCTGGGGTTAAGGCGCTGGGGTTGCTGGCCGGTATGTTGCAACAATTCTACTTCACCCGCTTTGAACAAGAGATCATCATTGATATCCAGAGCGCGCTCTTTGAACACACCTTGCGATTGCCGTGTGCCTTTTTCGATGACAAAGAGGTCGGCTATCTGATGTCGCGGTTGTCGTCCGATGTACAGGGATTGCGCTGGTTTTTTTCCAGTATGTTAGTGCATATCGCCACCAATATCATGCGTTTTATCGGCGGCGTGGCCTTTCTTTTCTATCTGAATTGGAAACTTGCGCTTGCATCCCTGATCTTCATTCCCGGATTGGTTTTGGCGGTGCGCTACTTTGCGCGAAAAATGCACACCTTGAGCCACCAGGATATGGAGCGCCATGCTGACATCACGCGTCAAATGCAGGAATCGCTGTCATCCGTTGCGCTGATCAAAGCGTTTGTCTCTGAAAAGCGTGCAACAGAGCGGATGCTGTCCGAATGGAGGGCCGCCTTCCGAATCGCCCTGGAGCGGGTCGCCGTGAGTTCGGTGGCCAACCTGGCAATCAACGCGCCGGGCGAACTGGCCAAACTGGTGGTGTTAGTCGCCGGCGCTTACGAAATTATCATCGGCAACTGGAGCCTGGGTTCGCTGTTAGCGTTTCAATCTTACCTGGGGTATGTTTACGGACCGGCTCAGTTTTTGGCATCCGCAAATCTACAACTGCAAAACGCGCTGGCAGCGCTGGAACGGGTGGCGGCGCTGTTTGACATCGTACCGGAAGAAAACACGGGCATCGGCCTGAAGGTACGACGGCTTAAAGGCGCAGTCGAATTTAAAAATGTGACCTTTTCCTACGATGGGCGCGAACCGGTTTTGCAGGACATCTCTTTTAAGGTGCGGCCCGGTGAAAAAACAGCGATTGTCGGCCCCAGCGGTGTCGGGAAAACGACGCTGCTGAGTTTAATCATGCGATTTTACAGACCGACCACGGGTGAAATTTATTTTGACGGCCGCCGTGCTACAAGGTATGAACCAGGCGCTTTACGCCTGCGAATCGGGTATGTCGCTCAAAAGCCGATCCTTTTGGCCGATTCAATACGGGCCAACCTCAGTTACGGCAATTCGGAAGCCAGTGATGATCAGATTCGGCGGGCGGCGCGGATGGCCGACATTCACCATTTCATTTGCAGCCTGCCGGATGGGTATGCAACCATGCTAAAAGAAAAAGGCGGCAATCTTTCGGAGGGTCAGAAACAGCGGTTGGCGCTGGCCCGGGCGCTTGTCAAAGACCCGGACATCCTGATTTTAGATGAGCCTGCCGCCGCTTTGGACAGTCGTTCGGAAGCGTCTGTTTTTAAAATGCTGCCTGAAGCGGTCAGAAACAAAACGTTGTTTGTGGTTTCACACCATCGCTCAATCGTTCAAGATGCGGACCGCATTCTCCTGTTAAACGATAAACGCCTTGTCGCCACGGGCGTCCACAATGAGCTTTACAAAACTGATGCGTATTATCGGGCCTTCGTGGATGCCTAAATAATTAATCGTACAATAGTGAACCCAAGGCTATAATATAAATCGGGGTAAAATCTGGTGATTTTCTGAACGTCTATATATTGACACTTAATGTCTCAGGGACTATAATAGACCTTAAAATTAAGGCCCGATTTTTGAGAAAAAGACGCCTTGGTTTCGGCCTTATAACAATCCCAGAGTCAGGACACCGCCACTTGGAAAATCTCTTTAATCTTTTTTCGAGACCTGTCTCGGATGCTAATAAAAATGTGCAAAAAGCAGGCAATCAGAACGGTATAGGGGGAAAAGAGATTTCAACGCACCGAGGGTCGCTTTCCATCCATCGGTGTTAACGGTATCCGGGCTATAGTCAGGCTGTAAATTCGTAGCCTCTGCTTTAAAAATACCATAGGCTTTTGCCAGGTCCTTCTGACCGGCCCTTTATATGACGGATACGCCTAAAATACATCCATCGCCGACAACGGTCGGGATATAATCTTTCTCCCCTAAAAGGAGAATGTGTTTTTCATCCGCGCTTAAGTCCTTGGGCAGTTTAGTAACGGGGACGAGATAACTTCCCCATTTTCAGAAAAGGAGTGCAAACCACAGTTTGCGTCACAGCATCGCAAACTGTGGTTTGCACTTCCGGAATGGGGAAGTTATTTCGTCCCTGTTCCTTACGTTAAGTACTTGAACAAAAGTTTTCCGGTATTTCATGCGCTGCTCGCGGTGGGTTTGCAACCCACCGGTCAATGCCGCCGGGTTGCAAACCCGGAGTAAGCGATGCTGGGAAACTTGTGTCCAAGTACTTAGAAGTCGCGAAATGTCAATAAAAATACCCCCAAATAAAATCCGTTATAATCAGGTTTAATATAGTGAAAAATAAAAAAGCCGGTTATGCCTGAGATCAGGGCCGTAACCGGCTGTGTTTTTATAAAAGATGTAGATTTTTATCATTGCACGATGTGTCAGGTTTTTGTTTCAAATTCGAGAATAACTACAAGGATTTCTGATAAGAAGGGATTGAATTCCTAAATCTTAATCAGAAATCCCTATCAGAAATCCCTGCGGTTTCACTATTTTATGGTTTCAGTGTTCGCGGTAGCGCCCTGACACCTGAAACCCAATTTTCCGTTATTTTCTTTTACGTTTAAAGGCTGCCAGACCTAACAGTCCGCAACCCAGCAGGATCACCGTTGAGGGTTCGGGGACTGGATCACCCGGATCGTCCGGTAAAGCATTCCAAGTGGATAAATGGGAAATTGCCGGTATATTGCCGCCATTGTTTAATAGATGTTCGGTAGTCCAATCGCCTGATGAAGCACCGCCATCAATCCAGTAAAACGCGAATTCCTTGGCAGCTTTGACACTATAAAACTCTATTAATTGGTCACCTGTTGACCATGTTCCGAAAAGTCTGGACTCGTCATAAGTTACACTCAAAACCGAATCTCCGCTATCAGGGGCATCTACTTTGGCATAAAAATCAAGATCAACCAGATCATGTTCTATGCCTTCGCCATCAAACCAATCGTTAATCGCTGTCTCAATTGTAACTTCCGTCGTGTTAGAGTCATTACCATTCATTGTAAACATCCATTCGCCCGTGTAAGCGCCTGCGCCGGCTGATAACCCGAAAACCATCAATAACGCTATCATCAAAGCCATCATCTGTTTCTTCATTTTTCATTCTCCTTTTTTTGTTGTTTTAAAAACCATCTAATACCTACAAATATATTACATGCAATTTATATGCCAAAATTATAACATTCAGATAATACAATATAATTTATTTTGCAGACAAATTGATGTCACAAATTGGTACCCGATTGTAAAGTTTCATGACCTAAAATTAAATTTATTTATGACAATCAATATGAAATATATATGTTTGTAACATGTTGATAATAATTAATATCATAATATTTTTGTAAATACGAAAAAAATTTGAACCAAACTATAACGGTGTAAAAATGTCAGAAATCATTGCACATTTATGAGGTCTTCCAAATTATGCTATTTAGGTTTGAATTAAGAATTTAGTAGTACTGAAATTTCTCGTCATTCTGTTTGTTTCTAATTTTAATTATAATAAAACCTATATATAACAATTAAAACTTCATTAAATGATATTTTTACGCGATTTCGATAACATATAACTTAGGA
>JAOZRC010000009.1:12076-22701 GCA_029940345.1 Desulfobacterales bacterium | reverse complement strand
ACCTTTGAGCCAATACCCTTGAGAGTTCAGCAGCATAAATTTTCCAACAGTTTCAGCCGATGCCTCATGAAGATGCCGTATCATTTTGGCGCCGAAATAATTGAGCAGCACGATGCCTTGTTTCCGGCCTTTTAAATCCACTAACGGAGTTCCAAAGCGGATCATGGGCTTTAGCGGTTGTTCGATCTGGCCATGTTCAATATTCAAGTCCATTGGCGATACGAAAATCTGGCCCGGTTCTAATCGGATTGTGTCAGCAAAATAATATCGTTTGGCCTTATTTTGAAGTTGATCGTATGGTACGATACCAGGGTGTCCCTGGTTAAAATTTACACGAATCATTTCCATGCCGTTTTCATCAAGAAAACGAATTTGATCGTAAAGCGCCCTGAACTTACAGAAGTTAACAAAAATACCGGATAACTTTATACAATCTGTCGATTTGTCCAACTCGATCATTTGATGAAGTGTAGGGAGTGCTGCAAGATAGGTCAAGTCCATAATGATTGATCTTAAATCGTTAACAGCAATTCCATGCATCATTTTTACATTCTGTTGTTCTTCGAATAGAAGTTTTTCCCTCTTGTTTTTTTTCGCCTGCATCAGAAAGCCGCCGATGATAAAAGAAATCAAAACCAGTAGCGGTAAAAAGATGAGGACAAATTGTTTTGTTATGCCTGAAGCTCTTGTATGTTTTACATTATGATCAGATTTTTTATTGTTCATTATAAAATATCCAGGATGCGGTGCGCAAAGTTATTGCAGTCTTTCCCGATGTATGGTTGGAATATGTCAGACTGAGTGTGGGGGAAAGTTCACAACAGCTCTGCGCTCCCAACAATTTGATCAAAATTTTAAACCGCCGATATTGCTCATAAGGCTTCAAGTTAATAATACAAGTTCACATTAATTTCAAACAAATTGTGAACTCCCCAAAAAATAGGGAGGGAAAACTTCAAAAAAAGCGGGCATCCTATTCAATAGTTAGGGCTAAAGGCAGTTTAGGAGTGCGCAAGTTAAGCGAAGCGGTCTTTCGCTAAAATCATTTTCGAAAGACCGTTCCGCTCCGTTCCTCTGCTTCACTCTGCTTTCGCACTCCATAATCACCATTGAATTTGAATAAGATACCCAAAAAGCGGGCATCCTTCATAATAGCTTAAAAGTAGTTTACACTTTCATGGGAGTGCTGAACCGAAGGTTTAGCAAAGGCCAGCGTAAACGCTAAACCTTCGGTTCAGCACTCCTTTAAAGTGTTAAGCGGAAAATGAAGGATGCCCAAAAAGTGTTATAATTTTTCAAAATATTAATACAGAACGGAAAGGAACAATTACGATGAATAGAGACACCGCTATCCCACAATCGGACGGTTCGGACGCATTCCAGGATTATTATCTGGAAGAATATGCGCACTGCTATGGTTGTGGGCGGTTAAATGAGTATGGTTTGAAAATCAAAAGCTATTGGGACGGGGATGAAAGCATTTGCCATTTCTTACCGAAAGAGTATTACAGCGGCGGCATGAAAAATATCCTGTATGGCGGCCTGATCGCTTCCCTGATTGATTGCCACGGCGCAGGAACCGCGGCAGCCGCCAAGGCGCGCGAAATGAAAATTAAAATCGAACCCGGAGCCATGCCGCGCTTTGTCACCGCCTCCCTGAAAGTGGATTACCTGGCCCCCGCGCCTGTGGGCGTGGAACTGGAACTGCGCGGGGCTGTCAAGGAGATCAAAGGTCGCAAGGTGACTGTCGGCGTCACCCTTTCAGCGAAAAAGAAAATCTGCGCCAAAGGTGAATTGATTATGGTGCAAGTGCGCGAATAAACCTGACGCACGAATCAGTTGCATGTTAGTCGGTTTTATGACGTATGGTGGCGCGAACAGGTTTGTAACCGATTTAAAGCGAAAAGCGGTTCCGCTTCCAGACGAACACGTCATAATCCGACGTGAAATGTACGCCGAAAAAGTGCTGAACGGCAAATGCCACCCCTGAAATGAACTGATACCACTGCTTTATTAATTAGGTAAAAAGAGTATCAATTCATTTGCTACGAACTATAATTCGGTATATTCTTATCTGGAAATCACCTAAGTTTGGCACTCCGGAGAAAAATGCGGGCTTCTTTTAGGGCAAAATGAAGGATGCCGATAAGCCGCATTAAAAAAACCCAATTGACCGCGAAGCGCTGAAAACGGCAGCGGTTGCGGGTTTTTCAGGATAAAACCATACGGCCCGGAAAACCAGGGACTGTCGGATTGATCTGTGCAATCAACGATTGTGGCAGCGCCTACAATACCTCCGAGGTCAAACGTATGCGTTGGTGGAAGGGGAATGTCGAATTGCCGGAGAACATTTTCGTAACCCTGATAATCCAATTTCAGACCGGCATGAACCAGAAAACGCCCCCGGAAAGAAGTTTTCCAGGTGCGGTTTTCGATATCTTTATAGCCGTGGACAATTAACCACGCCCACGGTTGTCTGATGCTTAATGTTTTCACGCAGAAAAGGTGCTTATCAGGCAAGTTGCGCGATCAATCATGTAACTGATTATTGCGATACTGAATATAAAAATCACGCATCGCTTCATAGGGTTCAATGGCCGAATCTTTAAGCGCTTCATAATCGCCAATCCGAAAGGACGCATCGTTTAAATAGTCGGTGGCGCTTAACCCTAGTGATATTTCAAATATATCCATATAAGTGAACGGATTCAACAGAATACCATCTGTTAACACACCTATCACGTCGCGTAAAGTGTACGACCCTAAAATGGGCAAAACAAGATAAGGCCCGTTGCCGATGCCATAAACGCCAAGTGTCAAGCCCATATCCTCGGATGGCGGGTTCAGTGCCGGGAAATTTTTGGCAGGGTTCCCGAAACCGGCCACGCCTGCGGTGCTATTAACAAAAAACCGTCCGAATTCAGCTCCGGCTCTCGTAAAATTACCTTGCAAAAGACAATTTGTCATGCGTACCGGCGCAACGATATTAAAAAAGAAATTGCGCAGAGAATCCCTGATTTCATAAGGAACAGCGAACTTATATCCCTGCGCTACCGGCTTGGCAAACCAGAAATAGAATTTGTCATTAAAATGAAACATTGCTTTGTTCCAACTGTAAAGTGGGTCCCACACGGAATCCATTTCCGCTTCATCCGCCGCATCTTCCGCATCAAGCTCATCCAGGAAATCAAGATCGTCATCACTAAACTCATCATTGATACTATCATCCGGCACCTTTTGAGGTGTCAGTTCGGTTGTGGCGACAATCACCGACTCTGTCATTTTTTGATGGCCGGCTTCCTGCAGCGGAATCGGAACCGTCAATGAGGTTGAATTGTTATTTTGATGGGCGCAGCCCGAAATAAATAAAACGACCAGTATAAAAGCAATAACAAGCTGTTTCAGAGAGTTTAGCATTGTTGCCTTTTTCTATCTCCTTTGATTAAGCAGTGCATGAACGTTAATGTAAACATAGGTGTTCAATGGGTAAGTGTGGCGGGAATCACAGATAAAACTGAAATTATTGATTATCCTTCTGATGCGCTTTTTTTTCAACCTGCTTGATCAGTTCCGCGGGGGAATTTGTTTTGAGACTCCTTTTAAATTGGATCCGATAATTCTTAATCAGGCTGACGCCTTCCACTTTGACATCATAAATACGCCATCTGTTTTCTTTCAATTTCAAATTGTAGGTAACCGGAAGTTCTTGATTACGACTGATAATTTTAGAGCTGACCTGAGATTTGATTTCGCTTAACTTTTTTTCTTCAAAAAAAACAACGCTGACATCTTGATAATCATTCCCTTGCATTTTATTTAAATAGGTGTTCCCCAAGAGGTCTGTGAAAGCGTTTGTAAATGCTTTTCTTTGATCAGGCGAAAATTTGCGCCAATTGCGCGCCAGGGCGCGCTTGGAAATTTCAGTAAAATCAAAAATCTGATGAATGATATCCCATAGTTTGGTTTGCTGTTCATCCTTTTTGGCACTGTCCTGATATTGAGGGTCTTTTAATATATTAACGACTTGATCAATGGGCACCTTGATTGTTTCCAGAGCGGTAGCGGCGTAACTGTGTAGGGCCGTTGCTAAAAGTAATCCGAATACAACTGAAACGGTTAACCTGGTTTTCATTCTTTCCTCCTAATAGCTTTATACTTGTAACCTTAAAAAAGATACATTTGTTAAATCTGATCATCGTTTCGGCCATTTGCCGGATTGCACCACATTCTTTTAGATTGGGTCATCACGCCACGACTCCCAGCTGGCACAATCTGAAAGAATGCGGTGTATTGCAACCGAAATTCAAAATGGCCGAAGCGATGATCAAGGCCAAAATTTCTATAAACCTCGTCAGTCATAAGTTCTCGTAACATACTGAAATCATTGATATTTAAAAAACAAGCGCGAATTTTATAATTCCAATGAAATCAGCATGTTAGCATAATTTGTTTTCTAAATGATAAAGAACTTATGACTGTCGAGTATAAACTTTCAGATAATTAATGTCACAAGGCCAGAGGGAGGCCAAAAGCTAAGATCAGGCATATACCATAGTATATCTCCGACTGATAAAGTAGTGACATTGATTATCTGAACGTCTATAAAGTAAAACAAACCGGAAAGCAAGAGACATACAATATCGCTTTCTTATATCTATAATTATGAATTTACAAGTTTCAATTGTGATAAAAACAAAAAAATTGGCGCCTGCATAAAAAATAATTGTTTCAATCTTCAGCTTTGATAAGGTGACCGTTACATCCATGCTAAAGATGTAACCAAATATTGACTTGTCAGAACAGTTACGATATACTTTTAAAATTATCATTAAAAAAGATGGCCCTGAGCTTTTTGAAGATAATCAGGGCGAATCAGGAATTATGAGAAAGGATGCCTTGGCATTGTCTGATTTAACATTATTATATGATCGCTTTAAGCGCAATATCAACTATCTGCGCATATCAATCACCGATCGATGCAACTTGCGATGCACCTATTGCAATCCTGATAACCTGGTTCCCAAACTGACACATCGCGACATTTTGAGTTACGAAGAACTGTTACGTCTGGTTCGTGTGGCCGTACATCTCGGCATTTCCAAAATCAGGGTGACAGGCGGCGAACCGCTTGTTCGCAGAGGTGTGTATCACTTTTTAAAAGAGATTGTTGCGATTGAAGGGATCAAAGATGTTTCACTCACTACGAACGGGGTGCTTCTTAAAGATAATATCAAAAAGATTAAGCAAGCGGGCATTAAACGCATCAATGTCAGTTTAGACAGCCTGGATCGACGCAACTTTGCAAAAATCACACGACGGGATTTGTTCATGCAAGTGTGGGAAGGCATCGAATCAGCGCGTTACGAGGGCTTTGATCCGATTAAGCTGAATGTTGTGGCGATCAGAGGTCAAAACGATCATGAGTTTCAGGATATCGCCCGTTTATCTTTTGATTACCCCTTTCATATCCGTTTCATTGAATACATGCCCATGGGCAATTCGAATTTTAGCAAATCCCGCCAAATCCTGACGCCGGAAATCAAAAAACGCTTACAAAAGATTGGTGAGTTGATCCCGGTGCCTAATCTTATCAATGACGGCCCGGCGCGACGCTATCGTTTTAAGGGCGCTATTGGTGAAATCGGGTTTATCAGTGCCATCAGCAGCCATTTTTGCGATCAGTGTAATCGGCTGAGATTGACCGCAAGAGGTGCTTTAAGAGCATGCCTGTTGTCAGACCGCCAGACAGATGTCAAAGGCCCGTTGCGTTCGGGATGCTCTGATGAGGAACTGGCGCGTATTTTTATGCACGCGATTTATCTTAAACCCACGGGACATAAAATAGCGGAAGATCAAGGCCGCACTGTAAACGGTAAGATGTTTGCTATCGGTGGGTGAAAACAGTGTCTTTCAAAAACTTTGACCTGTTCGGTTGAAATTGGCGATGTAGGGTGTGCATCGCCGGAAAAAAACTATTTACAGGGCACTAATCTTCGTCGGCGATGCCCACCATCTGGATAAAAACCGGTGGGCAAAGGCCGTTTCTTTAAAACGAAGTTTGTTGCTTTTGATTTTCATCAGATATAAACTGGATAAGTGCAAAAATCCTTGCCCACCCTACATATTGGTGGCAACCGCACAGGTTGAAATTTTTTTTAAAAAATGGAGAACCCTATATGACGAAACGAAATGACGTCCTTTTAATCCTGACCGTATTATTATCTGTTTTTATCGGGGCATGTTCAACGGTGCCGATTACCGGACGAAGCCAACTGAGCCTGGTGCCGAATGAGCAGATATTGCCGATGAGTTTTCAGAACTATGACGAATTTTTGGCAAAAAACAAAAAAAGCTCCGATAAACGCGCAACGGCGCGTGTAAAAAAGGTGGGGCAGCGTATACAATATGCGGTCGAGCGCTATTTTCAAAAACAAAAGTTAAGCCATCTTTTAGATGGGTATCAATGGGAATTTAACCTGGTAGCCAATTCCCAGGTAAATGCCTGGTGTATGCCGGGCGGCAAAGTGGTCGTTTTTAGTGGTATCTTACCGATAACCAGGGATGAAAACGGTCTGGCGGTTGTCATGGGACATGAAATCGCACATGCGGTTGCCAACCACGGAAGCGAACGAATGTCACAGGGATTGCTTGTTCAAATGGGCGGTATCGGCCTTTCCGCAGCGTTAAGCCAATATCCGGCTGCGACTCAGAATCTGTGGATGACGGCCTATGGGGGTGCCAGCCAAGTGGGTTTAATGCTGCCTTACAGCCGACTGCATGAAAGTGAGGCCGACCGGCTCGGCCTCATCTTTATGTCCATGGCGGGTTACGATCCCCATCATGCAGTTGGTTTCTGGCAGAGAATGGCCGCTAAGAAAGGTGGTAAGGCAAGTGTTGAATTCCTTAGCACCCACCCATCCGATCAAACCCGCATAGAAAATATCAAAGAGCTGATCCCTGAAGCCATGCGTTACTACCGCAGTGGGTAGTGGGCAGTAAGCAGTCGTAGGTTGGGTTGAGGAACGAAACCCAACATCACTGGAGATATGATGAATTCAAAAAATATCGGAGAAATCGTCCTGAAAAGCGTTAATCAGGAAAAAAAGATCGAAGTTGTCAATTATCTGTCAACCTTATTTAAAAAGGCTTCGCGTGATAAAATTGAAGTGTTGGTACAAAAAACGCCCATTGTTCTGATCAAAGGCATTCCAGAACAGCGGGCTCAAAAGGTTGTCGCAAAACTCCAACGGTTGGGTGGCAACGCCGAATTTATATCGGCGTCATCTATGGAGAAATCATCTTCTGGAACTTCCCCGGCATCCCCTGACAAAGTATCGCAACCTCCGCCGACATCTTCACAAACAGAAAGTACCGAACAGGCTTCGTGTTCCCAATGCGGGAAAAGCCATGCTCAGGAAGATATGCTATTTTATCATGATATGTGGGTGTGTGCGGCTTGTAAACCGAATTTTGTTCAGCAAATCAAGGAGAGTGGTAAAATTGACGGCCAGTTGAATTATGCCGGGTTTTGGATTCGTTTTGGCGCCAAATTTATTGATGGAATTATTACCGGGGTTATTGGTGTTTTGCTTGCGATGATACCCTCCCTATTAATAGGCATGTTAAATACAGAGCAATCTTCGCTGATTAGCTCAATTCTATCCAATGTTATCAGTGTGATTTTTTCGGCGATATATTCCACTTGGTTTATTGGTAAATTCGCCGCAACACCCGGAAAGATGGCTTGTGGATTGAAGGTCGTGATGTATGATGGCGACCGCGTCTCTTACGGTCGCGCACTGGGAAGACATTTTGCCGAGTGGATCAGTTCCATGATCCTGTTGATCGGTTACATTATGGCGGCTTTTGATGATGAAAAACGAACGCTGCACGACCGTATCTGCAACACACGCGTGGTAATGAAATAGGAATTGTTTTGATCAAATGCCCCAAATGTGAGACGCGCTTGCCTGAAAGCACTATTAACACGTCCCGTCTGGAAGCTTGCCTTGCCTGTGGTGTTATGATTCGTGCGGATGCGTTTCCGGCTCTGATTAGAAAACAATCCGCTGTTCAAACCGGTGAATTGTTGCAAGCCGAAAACGAAGCAAGCTGTTTTTATCATCCAAAAAAGAAAGCGGTGGTCCCCTGCTCGGTATGCGGCCGTTTTTTATGCGCGTTATGCGATGTAGAGCTTGACGGATGCTCTATGTGCCTCACCTGTGTGGAAGCCGGTAAAAATCAGCGCAAGATCAAAAGCCTTGAAAACAAGCGTACTTTATATGACAACAGAGCGCTTTCAATCGCCGTTGTTCCGATGCTTTTCGTGTATCCCACGATTATTACGGCGCCCATCGCTTTATTTATGGCCTTATGGTATTGGAAAGAACCTTCAAGTATTATTCCACGCACCAAGATCAGATTTATCATCGCTATTATTTTATCGCTTTGTCAAATCGCAGGATGGCTCCTTGTACTCTGGTTTTTTATCAGGTAGCCCAGAAAAATAATGAAAGCCAGTAGCTCTGGTCAGTTATCAGGTAGTTCAGCAAAATTATGAAAGCCCCCAAAGAATATCTTCGTCTGCCGGGTAAGCATAAAGACCTGATGGGCAACTATTTTCATCTATGGTGTGCCCGTGACCACCTGCTATCCGTATCTTACCGCTTTGGCGATGAATATTATAAACGTTTTTATTATAAAGATATCCAAACGATTATTATCCGTAAAACCGTGATGGGGAAAGTCCAAAACGGGATCATGGGCGGTATGACTCTCTTTTTTGGTGTCATGGCGTTTTTAACAGGGGACATCGGTGCGGTGATATTCGGAATTTTGGCTTTGTCAACAACAATTCTTTTACTTGTCAATATCGTATTACACGGCCCGACGTGTGAAAGTCATATCCAAACCGCTGTACAAAAAGAGAAGCTAAAATCACTCAAATTTTTAAAGAAAGCTATTAAGTCGGCAGATATTATCAAAAAACATATCCAACAAAATCAAGGGGTCATATCTGCTCAGGAGTTGCGCACTGCTTTTAAAGCTGCGCCATCAAGCGAGAAGACGGTTAATGTAGACGAAGCCCTGCCACTTCCCCAACATTCAAATATCCATTCAGCGCTCTTTATTATACTGGTGCTTTTGGGATTGTCCGGTGCTTACGGCTTTTTCTATCAAACGGTCGTTGTCAGTTTTATTGAGATGCTTCTTTGTTTGGGGGCGTCTGTTATCATGGTGATGGCGCTTGTCCGACAATATCAAATCCGGATAGCAGGCAGCATCCGCGCTATCACATGGGCGACCTTAGGCTATATCTGCATTTATCTTGGGTGCGGATATGTTCTTTACATTTTTTTTCTGATTAAAAATCCGACCCTGGCGCACAATCAATGGAAACTTTTTAAAACAATGGCCGCGTTGTCGCCCTTGAGCCATCCGTTATTAACCGGAATCGGTGTTTTTACGATCAGCGGCGCATTGATTCTTGGCATTGGGGGGTTTTTTCTGCTAAGAAGGTTAAAGTAGTAGTGGCTGCTATCGACTTGATAATGATGTGAAATTGATTTCCTGAACGCCTATAGCACCCTAATCTTTAAACCCATGAAAGGATCTGACCAATGCCAAAAACCGCTGTTATTTGTCTTTTGTGCCTGTCTGTTCTGGCCTTTGATTCTCCGGCGCATACCGAAACCGTAAACGTCGGCGGGTATCATTTCCCGCCGTTTGTGGAACTGACCGGTGATAAATTTACTGGCCTGACCCTGGATTTAATTGCGGCTATAAACTCTTTTCAGGATCTGCACCGCTTCGTATTTATCCCCACATCATCCAAAAGACGCTATCGTGATTTTAACGACCGGGAATTTGACATGCTGTTTTTTGAAGACCTGCGCTGGGGCTGGGAAGACAAAAAGATGCAAGCCTCGCGTGTCTTCCTGCAAGGCGGCGAGGTGTATATTGCCAAGGCGGCACCGTCCAGGGATCAAAACTTTTTTCAAAATTTTAAAGGTAAAACCATGGCCGGCTATTTAGGCTATCACTACGGGTTTGCCAATTTTAACGCCGATGACCAATACCTTCACGATATCTTTAACATGGAACTCAGCACGACCCACGAAGGCAATATCAAAAAAGTTTTAAGAGGGTTGGTTGATATCGCCGTGATTACTAAATCCTACCTGGACCGCTATTTAAAACAACACCCGGGAATTAAAGATCAGCTTTTGATCTCCGTTAAATTGGACCAGATTTATCGACATACAATTCTGGTCAGAAAAGGAGCCAGACCCTCTGCTGCCGAGATCAATACGCTGTTGGATCAAATGGAACAAGCCGGTGTTTTGTCACGGTTGTGGCAAAAATACGGCATTAAATAATCCTTCAGACGAGGTGACCGGATCAATGCAAATCGCTTTTCGCAATCGCATCTCCTACCGCCAGGCCCGCAATGCCGTGCTGGCAGCATTTATTCTCGGTACGGTGTTGAGTATTATCCAGATTGGTTATGAACTGATCAAGGAAAGGGCGCGAGTCGATGACATGGTCGGTGCGGCCATTGGCATTTTGGAGGAATCGGCGGTTAAAGCCGTGTATGATATTGATACAAAATTGAGCCGGCGGGT
>JAOZRC010000009.1:0-11976 GCA_029940345.1 Desulfobacterales bacterium | reverse complement strand
GCAACGCATCGTCGGCGGACTCAGCGTCACTGTAGACAACTACCTGATTGCCAGGGATTTTTTCAGCAAATCAGGCTTGATTATACTCAGTGATTTGGTGCGCAATATCTTGTTGTCGGCTTTTCTGGCGTTTCTTTTTTACGTTTCATTGACCCGTCCGCTGCTGGATATGGTGCAGCAGGTGGCTGGTGCGGATATCGAAAATCCGGCCGCCAAGCTGTTGCACACGCCCCCGGGCCACGAAAAAAGTGAACTCGACCTGCTTGTTTTCACTATCAACGGGTTGCTTGAAAAACTGGGGCAGACCCTCGAAGATCACCGCCTGGCCCAAAAAGAATTGGAACGCCATCGCAACCTCCTGGAAGACAGGGTCAAACAGCGCACCGAAGAACTCGCCCAAGCCAAGCGCAACGCCGAGATTGCCAACCAGTCCAAAAGTGTTTTCCTGGCCAATATGAGCCACGAACTGCGTACGCCCTTGAATGCGATCCTCGGATTCTCGCGCCTGATGACCCGCGACACTGATCTTACCGCTGAAAACAAGGAAACGCTGGATATCATCACTCGCAGCGGCGAACATCTGCTGATATTGATTAACGACGTGCTTGATTTGTCAAAGATTGAGGCTGGCCGGATCATACTGAATGATGCCGGTTTTGATCTGCGGGGCCTGATAGCGGATATCGAGGAAATGTTCCGGATGCAGGCCAGGGAGAAAAAACTGCAATTCACCGTGGACATTGAGGACGCGACGCCCCAATATGTCAGTGCTGATGAAGGCCGGCTGAGGCAGATTATCATCAATTTGATGAGCAACGCGATGAAATTTACCACCGAAGGTGGCATCGCGGTTCGGGTCAGGTGTTACCAAATTTCGGATGCTGACGATGAAGATGGGAAGTCCCATTATCTTGATTTTGAAATCGAAGACACAGGACCAGGTATTCAACCGGATGAATTGAATTCACTGTTTGACGCATTTGCCCAGTCCGAAAGCGGCCGCGATTCGAACGAGGGCACCGGCCTGGGGTTGGCGATCAGTCGTAAATTCGCCCGCTTGATGGGTGGTGATATGAAGGTTAAAAGCAAGCAGGGACAAGGAACCTTGTTTAAATTTCATATCAGGGCGGATCTGGCCGAATCCGCCGATATTAAGACCCGGGAAAAAACCCTGCGTGTTGTCGGGCTTGAATCGGATCAACCGGTTTACCGAATTTTGGTGGTGGATGACCGGTTGAACAACTGCCGGTTGATGGTGCAATTGCTCAGCCCCATCGGGTTTGACGTGCGCGAAGCCGAAAACGGGGCCGTCGCGCTCAAAGTGTGGGAAGCGTGGGAGCCGCATCTGATCTGGATGGACATGCGCATGCCGGTCATGGACGGTTACGAAGCAACCAAACGCATCAAGGCAACTGCCAAAGGGCAGGCCACAGCCGTTATCGCGCTGACAGCTAGCGCTTTTGACGAACAGCGCACAGTGGTGCTTTCCGCCGGTTGTGATGATTTTATCCGCAAACCGTTCAGGGAATCCGAAATTTTTGAGGCCATGACCAAGCATCTGGGCGTAAAATATGTATATGAACAAACCGAAACCATTGATGTGGACAAGGACGCTGTTTCCCAAGGTGCCCTGACGGCTGAAATGCTGGAGGCGCTGCCAGTGGCAATGCTCGATAATCTTCAAGACGTTGTCGCCAAGGTGGATATGGACATGATTGCCGCCGGGATTGAAAAAATAAGCGCTTTTGACCGGGGTCTGGCAGAAAAATTAAAACATCTGGTTGACCAATATCAGTACACGACAATTTTACAGTTAATCGAAGAGGTGAAACAAAAGGGATGAACAGCGCCAGACAAAACATTATGGTTGTTGACGATACGGTCGCCAATTTGAAACTGCTCGCCGATATCCTGGCGGATCAGAACTATTCGGTGAGACCTGTGCCGGACGGCAAACTGGCGCTGTCCGCCGCCCAGGCCCACCCGCCGGATTTGATTCTGCTGGATATAATGATGCCCGATATATCCGGTTACGATGTCTGTATCCAATTGAAAGCGGATGAGCGCACCCGTGACATTCCGGTTATTTTTCTTAGCGCCAAAAGCGACGTCACTGATAAGGTCAAAGCCTTCTCCGTCGGAGGGCTGGATTATGTCACCAAACCGTTTCAGGCCGAGGAGGTAATCGCACGGGTTGAAACACATCTCAAGTTGCGCCGTCTGCAGAAAGAATTAGAGGAAAAAAACGAGCGCCTGGAAGATACCCTGAGGCAGCTTAAAACCACCCAGGATCAGATGATCCAGCGTGAAAAAATGGCTGCTCTGGGCCAGCTCATCGCAGGCGTCGCCCATGAGATCAATACGCCGCTGGGTGCCATACGGGCGTCGATCTCCAATGTGACCAAAGCGATGGAAAATTCTATCGAACGGCTGCCCCTGCTGTTTGGGGAACTTTCCGCCCAACAAAGGTCTGATTTTATGGCGCTGGTCAAGACAGCCCTGAGCAATACGGAGCGCTTATCATCACGGGAAGCCCGCAAGACCCGCAAGCTGTTGACGAAAAAACTGGCTTCCCGGGAAATCAACGAGGCTGCAAGTGTCGCCGCAACGCTTGTCAATATGAGGGTTTATAAAAACCTGCCCCCGTTTATGGCGCTGCTTAAGGCACCCAATAACACCTTTATTGTTCAGACCGCTTATCAACTGGTTATGCAGCAAAACAATAGCCAGAATATCGTCATGGCGGTGGAACGCGCCTCGAAAGTGGTGTTCGCTCTCAAAACCTACACCCATTTCGATGAATCCGGTAAAAAACTGAAGGCCGATCTGGCTCAAAGCATCGAAGTGGTGTTGACCCTTTATCATAACCATTTGAAGCACGGCATCGAGGTTTCCACCCATTACGAAGATGCACCCGAAATCCTCTGCTACCCGGACGAGCTGAACCAGGTCTGGACCAACGTGATTCACAACGCAATTCAGGCCATGGAAGGACGTGGCCGTCTGGATATCCGCATAGGCCGGCAAAACGGAAATATTCGTGTGCGGTTCACGGACTCTGGCCCCGGCATCGAAGCGGCGATTCTGGAAAAAATTTTCGACCCGTTTTTTACCACCAAGCGGGCCGGCGAGGGCAGCGGACTGGGATTGAACATGGTCCGCCGTATTATTGACCGCCACGAGGGAAAAATCGAAGTCGAAAGCTATCCCGGCGAAACCACGTTCAGCTTTTTGTTTCCGATTGAAGCCGGATAGCCATCATCCGCAGACTGCCAATTAAAGGATAAATAGCATGCCCAAAAAAGCGATCTTATGTGTTGACGATGAAGAGATGATATTGACGAGCTTGAAGGACCAGCTTCAGAACCATTTTGAAGACCGCTATCAATACGAATTTGCCGAGAGCGCCGATGAAGCGCTGGAAGTGGTCGAGGAACTCAGTGAGGATGGCATGGAAGTGCTTGTAATCCTGTCGGACTGGCTGATGCCGGGCATGAAGGGCGATGAGTTTCTGATTAAAATTCATGAGCGCTTTCCCGGTATCGTTACGGTCTTGCTCACCGGCCAGGCGGATGAAGCCGCCATTGAAAAAACCCGACAGCATGCGAACCTGCATCGTTGCCTTTTTAAGCCCTGGAGCGAAAAAGAATTGATCGAAACCCTGGTATCGGGATTGGAAAAAACATGAAAAAACCCGTTATTTTATGCGTGGATGATGAACCGGTGGTGCTGACCAGCATCATGGATCAGCTTATCATCAATGTGGGCGATGACTATGCCATCGAAATCGCAGAAAGCGGTGAAGAAGCGTTGGAAGTGTTAGAAGATCTGCTTAGCGAAGGCGCGGAAGTGCCCTTGATCATCTCCGATCAGATTATGCCGGGAATGAAAGGGGATGAACTTTTAAAAAAAATTCACCACCGGCATCCCCAGGCGTTGAAAATATTTCTGACCGGCCAGGCCGACGCCCAGGCTGTGGGCAATGCCGTGAACCGTGCCAATCTTTACCGGTATATCTCCAAGCCCTGGGATGAGGCTGATTTCAAGATGACCATCACCGAAGCATTGCGCAGTTACCAGCAGGAGAAACAACTGGAGCAAAAACAAAACTTGTTAGAGACTGCGCTGGAAAAGGAAAAAACCACCCGCAAAGCCTTGCGGCAGGCCAATGAAACACTGGAACGACGAGTGGAAGAGCGCACCGCGGAACTGCAACTGGCCCTGGAGGCGGCTGAAGTCGCTAATAAAGCCAAAAGTTATTTCCTGGCTAATATCAGCCATGAAATCCGCACGCCTATGAACGGTATTATTGGCTATTCCCAGTTCCTGCGGAATGACCCGAATCTGACCCCGGAGCACAGGAGGAGCATTGAAACCATCAACCGCAATGCCGAGCATCTGTTGACCCTGATCAATGATGTGTTGGATATGTCGAAAATCGAAGCCGGTCATGTGGCGATCAATCCCATCGTATTTAATCTTCACACCCTGGTCAATGATATTGAAATTATGTTCCGGCCCCGGGTTGAAGCCAGTGGCCTGGAACTGGTGATCAAATTGGATCAGAATGCTCCCCGGCACCTGATCGCCGATAAAGGCAAACTTCGCCAGGTCCTGATTAACCTGGTGGGCAATGCCCTGAAGTTCACAGAGCAGGGCGAAGTCGTCGTCTCTTTCACTTTTCAGAACACAGGCGACCCACGGCTTATCGTGGAAGTGCGAGACAACGGGCCTGGTATTGATGAAACCAGTTTCGATAAAATATTCGAGCCGTTTGAACAGACCCCAGAAGGAATTGAAAAGGGAGGAACTGGTTTAGGCCTGGCGATCAGCCGGAGATTTGTCCGGATGATGGGAGGGGATATCACTGTCAGCAGCAAAATCGGCCAGGGAGCCCTGTTTAAGTTTGATATTCTGGTCGACCTGCCTGTCGTGGAAGATGAAAAACCCGAACCCTGGAATATCGAAATAAAACAAAACCAGGGCCCTTGCCGAATCCTTGTGGCTGACGGCAATCAGGACAATCGGAAATTGCTGATAAACCTGCTTGATGTTTTGGAAGTTGAAATCCGGGAAGCGGACAACGGCCGCCGCGCCATTGAAATATGGGAACAATGGAAACCCCATCTGATCTTTATGGATAAACGCCTACCGGTCATGAGCGGGTTTGAAGCCGCCCTGTATATCAAATCAAAGGGAAAAGGCCGCTGTGTGATAATTATTGCTGTCACCGCCAGTGCTTTTAACGAATACCTGACAAAAGCGCTTTCCGCCGGCTGTGATGACTATATCGGTAAACCGTTCCGGGAAGCGGAGATTTACGATAAAATTAAAAAGTACCTGGAACTGGATTATATATATGAAAAGCAAGAAGTAAAGCCTGCCCGGCCGGAAGTTAAAACGAAGGAAGAGCTGCATGACGCCATCGTCAGGCTGCCGATCAAACTACGCCAGAGACTTGAAAACGCCGCCGTGAGCGCCGACATGGAAGAGATCGAACATTTGATCAATGAAGTGCGCGGCTGCGACGAGGGGCTGGCCGGATGGCTGCAAGCCATGTCCGAGGCGTTTAATTACAAGGAAATTGCGCGCCTGATTCAGGCGGTAGGGTATGAATAGCAGTAAGGATTAATCAAATGCAAACGATTGCGCATCAGCACTGTTTTAATCACAGCCAGCGTATGGCTTCAGCACGCTGTCCCCAATGCAGGCGTTTTTTTTGCAAAGAGTGCATCACCGAACACGGAGGCAAAGTCTTATGCACGACTTGCCTTACACAAACAGCGCTGGCGAATCCAGATAAACACTCCCGCTGGGCTGTTTTAATTCATTCGATGCAATTTATAATCGGTTTATGGTTGCTATGGATCTTTTTTTACTATTTTGCCCAAATACTATTATTAATCCCAACCTCCTTTCATGATGGCTCCCTCTGGCAATCCGGTTGGTGGAAAGGGTAATGAAAAAAACAGGAAGAAAACATCGCAAAAGTGCAATACGAATATTAGAACTGGCTGTGCATCTGTTGCGTAAGGCGCCGGCTGATTTGCTACCGGTGTATTACATCGGCAGTTTGCCGTTTATTCTTGGCCTGCTCTATTTCTGGGGCGATATGAGTCGTAGCGCCGATGCGGGCGAGTACGCCGCTTCAGACGCTTTGGGAATGGCCTTGCTTTTCGTATGGATGAAATGGTGCCACGCGTTGTTTGCCACGCGTATATACGCGCGCCTTAGCCATAAACTGCCTGCGCCGCATTCATGGGTGCGGTTAGGACTTCAGGTTTCCGCCCAGACATTGCTGCACGCTACCGGTGTATTTATTCTGCCGTTGGCATTATGCCTGACGCTCCCGTTCGGATGGTGTTTCGCGTTTTATCAGAATGTCACCGTTTTAAGCCAAAATGAATATAGCAGCGTCAGAACCTTATATCGTCAGGCCTGGCAACAAGCTCGGTTGTGGCCTTCCGAAAACCATCGTATGATGGCTGTCATTTTTATTTTCAGTCTTATTGTTTTTGCCAATTTGGCAATTGCCATCTATCTGTTTCCTCAAATGGTGAAAACATTTTTCGGTTATGAATCTGTTTTTACATTGAGCGGCACCAAACTGTTAAATACGACCTTCTGGATGATCGTCTCGGGTTTGACCTATTTATGTGTGGATCCGTTGATTAAAACCGCCTACGCATTGCGTTGCTTCTACGGATTGGCCATCGCTTCCGGAGATGACATCCGTATTGAATTACATAGTGCCATTGACAAACAAAAAACTATGGACTTGCAATGATCATTCTTTTTTTAATAAGTTGTCTAATAGCGACCTCCCTGACCGCGTATGCAGGCGAAAACCGGCTTCCTTCGATTCTTAAAGAGCAGGCTGAAAATGGCGCTGTCGATTCCGAGACCCTCAATCAGTCTATTGAGAAGGTCCTGAAACGCAGTGAATTCACCTGGCGTCTGCCGCGTCAGCGCAGTATTAAAAAAGAAAAGAAAACTGAAAATCATCCTTGGCCATTATCAATGCTTGTCGCTTTTGGGAAGACCCTGGGAAAATGGTTCGGCACCTTAAAACAATGGCTGCAACACTTAGGCAGATGGTTTGACGACTTGTTTAAAAATAATGATCAGGATAAGCAAACGCCATCCGATAGCAGCCCGTGGATCGGTTCGGTGCGTATCGGTATGCTATTATTAGCCGTGTTGCTTGCAGGCATCGGAATCGTTATTTTTTGGAAAACATGGCGTCAGCGCCATAAACCGGATATTGCGAATGCGCTTCCCGTTGCGAATGAAGCCGTACCCGACTTAGATGATGAAAACGTCAAAGCGGATCTGCTGCCCTCTGAACGCTGGCTTGAACTCGCCCAATCTCTTTTGCAGGAAAGTGCTTTACGTAAAGCGATGCGCGCTTTTTATCTGGCCACGCTGGCGCATCTGTCTGAACACGGCTTCATTACCATCCGCAAGTACAAATCCGATGGCGAATATATCAAGGAACTCAGGCGGCGCGCACACACGCGAGCCGATCTTTTGGACAATTTTTCCCAACAGGTGAATCGGTTCGACGCTGTTTGGTACGGCATGCATCATGTCACCGATGCGGATATTAAAAATTACGCCTCAATGCAGGAAAGGACGATGCGCTTTGCGGAAACCGTCTAAGCTCTATATCGCTCTCGGAGTTCTTTGCGGCGGACTCTTTTTTATCGGATTAGGTCATCTGTTTATGCTGCGTTTCCAAACAGGCGACATCTATCCGCCTTACTCATCGTTGCGTGCCGATCCCCTGGGAACCAAGGCACTTTACCAAAGCCTTGCCAATACAGGCCGTGTTGAAGTGCGCCGGCACTATGAATCCATCGCACGGCTTCCATCCGGCAATGACACCACCCTCTTTTATCTGGGAAGTTCCGGTGCTTTCTTTTATCCGGGAACGAACTGTTCAGATGGTGGTTTGAACAAAGAATTCAGGCGTATAGCAAGCACCGGCGGCCGTGTGGTGATCAGCTTTAACCCCCCTGCCCACAAAGTCCATCAAGGCCACAATGATAACGCTGCAAAGACGAATCGTCAAAAAAAAACCAATACGGAAAATAAGCTGCCGGATGATGCTCAGATTTGGAAACTGTTTAAAGATGTTGCCCTGAAATATGAACGCCAATTGGAAAAATCCAATGGAGCGCACTTAGCGCCTGCTTATCGGGCTAACGGCTGGCCGTTTCAGGCAAAAATTCCCTGGCATTCACCTTGCTATTTTGATATGGCCGACTCTGCCTGGCAGGTTATTTACAGCATCGACAACCGCCCGGTGATGATTGAACATCCCTTCGGCGATGGTACGGTCATTCTTTTAACAGACACATTTCTGTTAAGCAATGAAGCGCTTAGAAATGAACGCCATCCCCGCTTCCTAACCTGGCTTATGGGCTCCAATTCTCAGGCTGTTTTTGATGAAGCCCATCTGGGAATGCGTAAAAAACCCGGTGTAGTAGCGTTAGCGCGCCAAAATCGCTTGCATTGGCCGATTGGCGGTATTATCCTGTTAGCCCTATTGTTTATATGGAAAAATGCGATGCCATTGACGCCGCCACCCCAGGAGTCAGATTTGCAGTCTGACAGTTCAACGTCTTATGCTCAGGATTACACCCAGGGCTTGATCAGTTTGCTGGATCGTCATATTGACAAACAAAAAATTATGCGAATTTATGTGAAACAATGGCGCCAGGCGCTGCCACGCAATCAGGTGCTGACTGACGCCCAAAGCAAACGGATTGAGGCTATGTTTGGTGAAGATGGCGCTTTAATTAAGGGAACAAACCCGGTGGCGGCCTATCGTCAGATATATACTATCATATCCGAAGAATGACGAGCAAGGAACAATCGAATGACGAAGAAAAATGAGGTAGAGAGAAAATATGGGAAACAATAATCGTGAAATTATAACCAAAGTGTTAAGCAGCGCAAAAAAAGAAGTTGCCAAGGTCATCATCGGTCAGGAAGATGTGGTGGATCAGGCCTTAATTGTGATCTTCAGCGGTGCGCATGCACTCATCGAAGGTGTTCCCGGTGTGGCCAAAACCCTGCTGGTTAGAACATTGGCTCATATTATGCGCTGTGACTTTGACCGCATTCAATTCACACCGGATTTGATGCCCACGGACATTACCGGCACCCATGTTTTTAACCTGCAAAAGAATCAGTTTTCGCTGGTCAAAGGCCCGGTGTTCACTGCCTTTTTGTTAGCCGATGAAATCAATCGGGCACCGGCCAAGACCCAGTCCGCCCTTCTTCAGGCCATGCAGGAACGCACAGTCACGATTGATCGTCAAACCCATGAATTGTCTTCTAATTTCACCGTTTTCGCCACCCAGAATCCCATTGAATATGAAGGCACTTACCCACTTCCCGAAGCGCAAAAAGACCGTTTTATGCTAAAGATCACCATGGATCACCCGACGCCGGAAGCCGAACTCGCTTTGGCTCAACGAATGCTGGGAGACGATGCGCCCGAAGCCACCTTGCTTTCCGGTTCTGTGAAACAGATTATCACACCGGAAATTCTGGCGAAATTGCGTCGGGCGTTGACGCACATGTTAATAAAACCTGAATTGATTGAATATATTGTCGCCATTGTTCGTAAAACACGTGAGCATCAAAGTGTGTTGGTAGGCGCCGGCCCCCGCGCCACCCAGTCCTTGTTACTATCCAGTCGAACGCTGGCGGCCATTGCCGGACGTGATTTTGTCACACCTGACGATATTAAAACGATGACGCTGCCGGTGCTGGAACATCGGTTAATTTTGAGACCGGAATTTGAGATTGAGGGGTTGACCATTGGGGAAGTTGTTGCCGACATTCAGAAAGAGGTGGCGGTGCCGCGGTGAAACTCAGGTGTCAGGCAAAACCTGAAACCTGAATCCCGGCCATCATTTCAAAAAAAGTACAAACTACTTTTGCCAGATTTTAAAAAATGTCTAAATTCGTTCCGCGTTTCCGATTACTCTTCTGGGTGGGCGCAATAGTGCTGCCTTGCACCTGCCTGGCCGCATACTCGCTTGCCTTGACACCCCTTGCTTTTGCTGTAATTGCAGGGTTAATGCTCTTGGCGGCCTTGGATATGATAGCATCACGCCATGCCCTTGCATCTTTACAGGTTCAGGCGCCGGATATCGTGCGTCTTTCGGTCGGTCGCAAAGGAGAAATCAGCCTGCGCATTCGTTTCGAAAAGCGCAATATTCGTCAACTGCGTCTCGGTCTGGTGTTTCCTTCCGCAATTCACGCCGACAGCAATGAGCAAAGAATTCTTATACCGCCAGACGCAGAAATCGTTTCCGTATGTTGGCCGGTTCAGGCGTTGAAACAAGGCCGTTTTATTTTAGAACGCTGTTATCTGGAAACCGTTTCCAGCTTAATCTTATCCCTGGGCGGGTTTTGGAATATCCGCGCTTCAAGGCTGATTAACGCCGAAATCCGGGTGTATCCTGATATTTGGTCGGAACGCCAACATTTGGCCGCTCTTTTCCTGAACAAAGGCATTGGTGTGCATCGTCAGCGTCTGGTGGGCAAAGGGCGTGAGTTCGATCAATTGCGTGAATATATGCCTGGAGACAGCTACGAAGATATTCACTGGAAAGCCACCGCCAAAAGACGCCAGCCCATCACCCGCGTACATCAGGTGGAACGCACGCAACAACTGTATGTTATCATTGACGCCTCACGCTTGAGCGCCCGTCCTGCCAATCAGACCTCGACGGCCGCGCACACCCAGGCGGAAAGCAGCCTGACAACGATTTTAGACCGTTATATCACCGCTGCGATGGTGCTGGGGATGGCGGCGCAACGCCAAGGGGATTTATTCGGCCTTTTGGTGTTTAACGATAATGTGCAGGTTTTTTTAAATGCCCGTAGTGGTAAAGCCCATTTCGGTGCCTGCCGTGATGCGCTTTATACCATTGCCCCCAAGCGTGTTTCTCCCGATTTTGCCGAACTCTTCACCTTTATGGGTGCCCGTATCCGACGCCGGTCGCTGATGCTTTTTTTAACCAGTCTGGATGATCCGGTATTGGCTGAAACATTTACCCGTTATATTAACATCATCAGCCGACGCCACTTGGTTTTGGTAACGATGTTAAAACCAGGCCTGGCCAAACCGCTTTTTTCGTCCCCTTCAATTCTGTCAAACCGCGACCTGCACCAGCATCTGGGCGGTCATTTTTTATGGCAAACCCTTAGAGAAACGGCCAAAGTGCTCAATCGGCGCGGCGTCAATTTGGCATTTTCGGACAACACCGATTTGTGCCCGTCATTGATTTCGCGCTATTTGGACGTTAAACAACGGCAACTGCTATGAATTCCAAGAACACTTTCAGCTCACGGAAAACAATCAGTTCAGGCATTTTGCCTTTTAGTTCGTTTAACGTGCCTTGCAGAGAATATAGGTTCTTCCCTTGGAAAGCCCCAAAGGGCAGGGCTGTTCAGTTCTAAAAAGAATACTGCCAGATTAAGACATTGAAAGACTTCTGATGTGTACTTTGAGGATAAAATTTGTCAAAAAGCATATCAAATGCCACTAAACAGAGCGATTTTATTCCTTCAACGTCTTTATTTCTTGTATAATTTTATCAAAAAATTATATGATCTGTCAAGAAATTTAAGAACTGAACAGCCCTGCCCCAAAGGGACAGAGAGGAAGAACCTATGAGAGATTGGCAATCATTATCACATGTAAAGCAGGACTGCAAATACCATATTGTATTCGTAACAAAGTATAGGCATAAAACCATATATGGGAGTCTGAGAAGAAAGATAGGCGGAATCATAAGAGATCAGTGTCGTCAAAAGGGCATAGACCTGCTCGAAGGGCATGCTAAGGACTTGGCCATAAGTTTTCATGTAGTATTTGAGTGAAAATATTTTCATCCTGCTATTGGGAAACACTGAATTCAAAGTTATTTGTGAAATTTCATAGGAAAAATG
>JAOZRC010000301.1:2226-6715 GCA_029940345.1 Desulfobacterales bacterium | reverse complement strand
CAAAAAAGGAGGGAACATGATGAAATCACATATCGCCAGAATTTTTATGAACGGACGAAGCCAGGCGGTGCGCCTGCCCAAAGCATATCGTTTTGAAGGTGATGAAGTCCTCATACAAAAAAGGGGCAACGAGGTAATCCTCTCTCCACGTCCAAAAACGTGGGATGATTTTTTTAAGAAAGCGCCACTTCCTTCTGAGGATTTCATGTCTGATCGGAAAGATCTTCCACATCAGAAAAGGGAGGCGTTGTTATAATGTACATGCTTGACACAAACATCTGTATCTATTTGATCAAAAAACGTCCTCCGAGCCTCCTTTAAAAATTTAAAAGCGTAAAAAAAAGACAACCTCTGTATTTCCGTAGTAACGTATGCGAAACTAACGTATGGCGTTGAGCGCTCTTCATCTAAAAAAAAATGAATCAACGAATCGTAACCGCCTTTGTTGCCCATCTGGATGTTCTTCCCTGGGATATGGATGCCGCCGATCACTTAGGCAAGCTGCGAACTGACCTTGAAAAGCAAGGAACCCCCATAGGCAATATGGATATGCTTATAACTTCCCACGCTTTAATTGAAAAGTGTGTCCTGGTCAGCAACAACCTCAGGGAATTTAAAAGAGTTCCAGGTCTGAAGTACGAAAATTGGGTGTGAACCGCCTTTTATGAATTTTAGAAAAAATGAGTTGTCAACCACTTTTCATGCAATCCTTCTGGTTTAATCTTGACATTGATGCAGAAATATATTATTCGGCCTTTTTGGAAATTCGAGTGCTATCTTTCGGGACAAGCCTCACCTTAGTATTAATAGAAGGCTGTCGTTTATTCACCCTGCGCATCAATTTTTGTTATGAAGCTATCAAAATTACTAACCCAACATAAAACCGACATTGTAAAAAAATGGTTTGACAATGCCGTTCAGAGCTATAAAATGGATGTTGCCAAATTCCTGAAAACACAGAGCGATCAATTCGCTAATCCGGTTGGCGGCGCTTTCTCGCAAAATTTAGAACCCCTTTTCAATGAATTGTGCGGACAGATGAACGCCGAGGTGCTTACCGCTTCCGTCGACCCTATCGTCCGTATCCGAGCCGTCCAGAGTTTCGCGCCTTCCCAGGCGGTCGCGTTTATCTTTTCCCTGAAACGCATTATTCGCACTATTTTAAAAAAGGAACTCCACAGCGATAATCTGCTGCGTGAGTTGTATGAATTTGATCTGAAAATCGATGTCCTGGGACTCATCGCTTTTGACGCCTTCATGGTTTGCCGGGAAAAAATCTACGATCTCAAAGCCAATGAAATGCGAAACCGAACATTGCACGCCTTTGAGCGCGCCAAACTTGTTAAGAATACATCTATATATAATATCCATGCCCAGGGGGCGCAACAAATAACCAACAGGGAGGAGGTGTTAAGCAAAAATAAATAATTGCAAGGTCGGTGTGACACCATGTGATCAAATATGATTTTGGCATATACACCATCATTCCGACTGAAGCCGCTTTTAATTAAAAAAGCGCACCCGGCATATTACCCGGGCAATTTTTTGTGCAACCAATTTTTTATGCAACTTAGACATTTCAAATTAACAGAGCCAAATTGATTTTGGTAAAGGATAAAGTGAGGTGTAAATGAACGTTAAGTATCTATATTCCCTCATCTTGGTTATCGCCCTTTTTTTGATGGCTTACGCCGGCGTGGAAATGGCGGGGCTGCAAATTGTTTTCGGAATCATTGTTCCGTACGTTGCGGTCGCTATCTTTCTTTGGGGCTTTATTTCCAAAATATTGGGTTGGGCGAATTCGGCGGTGCCGTTTCGCATCCCCACAACGTCGGGTCAGCAAAAATCGCTTGATTGGATTAAACAAAACAAAATCGACAATCCGTCAACAACTGCCGGTGTTGTTGTGCGTATGGCACTTGAAATATTGGTTTTTCGCTCTTTGTTTCGCAACACCAAAATGGCGCTGCATAAAGGCGTTAAGCTGATTTATTCGTGGGAAATCTGGTTATGGGTTGGGGCGCTCGCATTTCACTGGGCGTTTTTTGTGACCGTTACGCGCCACTTGCGCTTTTTTACCGATCCGGTGCCTTTTCCTATCACCATACTTGAAAACGTGGATAGCTTTTTTCAAGTCGGACTGCCGCTTGTGTTTCAGTCAGGCGTTGTGTTACTGGCCGCGCTGCTTTTCCTATTTTTAAGAAGGCTGTTTGAGCCGCAAGTGCGCTATATTTCGCTGGCCGCCGACTACTTTCCCCTGTTTCTGCTAATCGGCATCGCCTTGTCTGGTATTCTGATGCGCTACTTTATTAAAACTGATATTGTTGCCGCCAAAGAACTGGCCATGGGATTGGTTACTTTTAAACCCTGTATTCCCGAAACCGTCGGAAGCATTTTTTATATTCATCTTTTTCTGGTCTGTACGCTGTTGGCTTATTTCCCGTACAGCAAACTGATGCATTTCGGGGGCGTCTTTCTGAGTCCGACCCGAAACTTGGCAAACAACACCCGCATGCAACGGCACGTTAATCCGTGGAACTATCCTGTCAAGACGCATACGTATGAGGAGTATGAAGATGATTTCAGGGAAAAAATGATAGAAGCTGGATTGCCAGTGGATAAGGATAAGGAGTGATGAATGGCTGAAGACTTACCTAAAGCAGAAGAATTTCTTACAAACATAGATCATAAGGTTCCGGATACGGCATGGATGGACACTCCCACCGAAATACGCAAGGGAATGTACTGTTATGCCTCTAATCCCAAGAGTGTTGAAACCTTGGGATTGCCGAACGCGAGGAAATGGAGTGCTACGGATGATGACTGGCAGTTGCCCGAAAACTGGCAGGAAATCATTCATAACGGCTTTAAGGAAAGATTGGAACGCTTCAGATCGTTAAAAGTGTTTATGGATATCTGCGTGCGCTGCGGTGCCTGCGCCGATAAATGCCACTTTTATATCGGCACGGGAGACCCTAAAAACATGCCGGTGTTGCGCGCCGAACTGTTACGCTCCGTTTATCGCAACGATTTCACCAAAATCGGTAAACTTTTGGGACGCGCCGCCGGTGCCCGCAAGATGACATTAGATGTGCTTAAAGAGTGGTGGTACTACCTGTTTCAATGCTCTGAATGCCGCCGATGCTCCGTTTTCTGCCCCTATGGCATTGATACGGCCGAGATTACGATCATGGGACGGGAGTTGCTTAACCTGATCGGTTTGAATATCGATTGGATCGCCACACCGGTTGCCAACTGTTTCCGCACCGGCAACCATCTTGGCATTCAACCCCATGCGTTTAAGGATATGCTTGACTTTTTTGTCGAAGATATTGAAGAGGTCACCGGCGTTCAGCTTGAACCCAGTTTTAACCGTAAAGGCGCTGACATCCTATTTATAACGCCTTCCGGTGATGTGTTCGCCGATCCCGGCACGTATACATGCATGGGCTATATGATGCTTTTCCATTATTTGAAGGAAAAATACGGATTTGACATCACCTGGAGCACGTATGCTTCCGAGGGCGGCAACTTTGGTTTTTTTACCTCCCATGAAACCATGAAACGGTTGAACGCCAAAATGTATGCGGAAGCCAAACGTTTGGGCGTCAAATGGATTCTGGGCGGGGAATGCGGTCACATGTGGCGTGTGATTAATCAGTATATGGATACCATGAACGGTCCTGCTGATTTTCTCGAAGAACCGGTGTCCCCTATTACGGGCACTAAGTTTGAGAATGCCAAAAGCACCAAAATGGTTCATATCGCCGAATTCACTGCAGATTTGATCAAACACAACAAACTGGAGTTAGACCCTCGCCGCAACGATCATTTGAAAATCACTTATCATGATTCCTGCAATCCGGCACGCGGCATGGGACTGCTTGACGAACCGCGTTATGTGATTAAAAAGGTGGCCAAGCATTTCTATGAGATGCCAGCCAACACAATTCGCGAACAAACGTTTTGCTGCGGCAGCGGCGCCGGTTTGAACGCCGGTGAAAATATGGAACTCAGGATGGCCGGTGGATTGCCCCGCGCCAATGCTGTGAGAAGTGTCCACGAAAAACACGGCGTCAATATGTTAGCTTGTGTTTGCGCTATTGACCGGGCGGCGCTTCCCCCTTTGATGGAATACTGGGTTCCCGAAGTTGACGTTACCGGACTGCATGAATTGGTTGCTAACGCGCTGATTATGCCTGGTGAAAATGATAGAACCACAGACTTGCGCGGAGAAGATCTCCCGGAAACGGAGGATGATGCAGATGAATGATAAAAAATTGATTATCACAGGTTTGGCTATTTTTATATTCCTGTTCACTTTGCCGATTTGGTATAATCTGGTAAGCGCTACATCTGCGCCCGAGCCGGAACTGTCTGCCAAAGCCCAAGCCGCCAAAACATGTGTGCGGTCCAAAGAGTATATGGTTGCGGAACACATGCAACTGCTCGACGTGTGGCGTGACACGGTTGTACGCACGGGTGAACG
>JAOZRC010000301.1:0-2126 GCA_029940345.1 Desulfobacterales bacterium | reverse complement strand
ACACGCATAAGCTTCAAACTAAAGAGGCGCTTGAGCCGATTATCGAAGCGTGCGATAAAATTCATAATGTTCCCCATATCGAAAACGAACGCCATGAAATTAAATGGATCTGGGAAGAGGAGTTTAAACATGCTTTTCCAGGCAAAGAGGATAAATATCTGCCGGAGCATGTGCAGCATAATCCCTTTTTGGTTTTATGCAATCATTGCGAAAATCCGCCTTGTGTACGGGCCTGTCCAACCAAAGCAACATTTCAGCGGGATGATGGCATCGTTTTGATGGATTTCCACCGTTGTATCGGGTGTCGTTTCTGCATGGCGGCTTGTCCCTATGGCTCGCGCAGCTTTAATTTTCGTGACCCGCGGCCGTTTATCAAAGAGCAGGACCCTGCTTTTCCAACGCGCTCTAAGGGAGTGGTGGAAAAATGCAATTTTTGCGCTGAAAGGTTGGCCGTGGGTAAACAACCGGCCTGTGTGGAAGCATCCGGAGGCGCGCTTGTTTTTGGAGACATGGATGACCCCGCTTCCGAAGTCAGGGAAGTGTTGAGTAAAAACTTCACCATTCGTCGGAAACAGGGGTTGGGAACCGGCCCGATGGTTTTTTACATTGTTTGACTCATCAGTTACAAGTTTGAGTTCCAAGTTGTTTCGTAACAGCTTTAATTCAGATTTAATTATTATATTGGCTTACAATAATTTATGACTGATGAGTTGTTTGACAATAACATCACGGATTGATCATCAATTGCGAATCAATCCGTTTGATAATAATTTATGAGGTATGATTATGCTTGAACTGGCACTGCAAGGAAGCAAACGGTATTATACATGGATGGCCGCCCTTCTGGGGCTTATCGGTGTTGGATTCGCATGCTATCTTTATCAGTTTGATTTCGGCCTGGGCATTACCGGGATGAGCCGGGATGTGTCCTGGGGATTTTATATTGCCAATTTCACTTTCTTAGTTGGGGTCGCCGCCGGAGGCGTTATGGTTGTGCTGCCCTATTATATTCACAACTATAAGGCGTTCGGCCGTATTACCATTCTGGGTGAGTTCCTGGCGATTGCGGCTGTCACCATGTGTCTGCTTTTTATCATTGTTGATCTTGGCCAGCCGATACGCGCGTTGAACGTTTTGCTCTATCCGACACCTACTTCTGTCTTGTTTTGGGATATGATTGTCTTAAACGGATATTTGTTCTTAAACATTGTGGTCGGGTGGAATGTTTTGCAGGCTGAAAGAAATGGCGTTGCACCGCAAAAATGGCTAAAGCCGCTTATTTATTTATCCATACCCTGGGCTGTTGGCATTCACACCGTTACAGCGTATCTTTACTGCGGTCTTCCGGGACGTGGCTTTTGGTTGACCGCCATTTTGGCGCCGCGGTTTCTGGCTTCCGCTTTTGCAGCGGGCCCATCCTTACTAATCCTTTTATGTCTGCTTGTTCGCAAAGTAACCCAATTTGATCCGGGACGGGAGCAAATTCAGAGCCTTGCCAAGATCGTAACCTACGCGATCATCCTCAATGTGTTTTTCTTATTGTGTGAGGTTTTCGTGGCCTTTTATAGCAATATTCCCGAACACACCGATCATTTGACCTACTTGTTTGCCGGATTACATGGTAAAAGTGCATTGGTGCCCTGGATGTGGACATCAATGGTGCTGATGGCTGTGGCGATTCTTTTGCTGATTGTTCCGGTTACGCGCCAAAATGAAACCGTCTTGGTTGTTGCCTGCGTCTGTGTCTTTATAGGAACCTGGATTGACAAAGGCATGGGCATGATTTCCGGTGGTTTTGTGCCGTCTCCGCTGCATCATGTTAATGAGTATATGCCGACGTTTCCTGAAATTCTGATCACCATAGGCGTATATGGTGTGGGTTTATTAGTGTTAACGGCGCTTTTTAAAATAGCAACAGGCGTCAAAGAAGAGGTGGCCGCTTGAAGATGGTCTGAAACTCTTGGATTGGGTTAGGCGAAAACCTGTTTTGAATTAAACAAGGAGCTAATTTTAAATTGGCTCCTTTTTTTATGCGCGCAAACCAGCCGTTTGATAACTGATTATTGGCATTCTTCATTTGTCGGTTTACACTTTTTAATGTAGGGTGGGCAGAGTGTAACGGAACC
>JAOZRC010000971.1 GCA_029940345.1 Desulfobacterales bacterium | reverse complement strand
ATGCAAAATTATTTAGCATGTAAAATATGGTAGCCTTCAACATTATCTTACAGTAGTTTACATTTTGCTATGGTTTTAGCCTTTTTTATTGTCTGAATCAGAATTTGCAGGATTTTAGACCCGATTTTAGAATGGTCAGAATTCTGTTCATTCTTAAATTCTGATTCAGACATTTATCTGATTTCGATAATCTTCCCTACAATTAGTGTTAACTGGTAGCTGAAGGATGCATATAACTTACTGATATAAAATATGATTAAAGCACCCGCCGGAGCTGATGACTGATAAAAAACATAAAAAAGATTTTGATTTTGCCCAACGGATATGCGCGGCTTTGCGCAAGGGGAAAACGGAAGCAATCGAAATAGTTTATAACCGTTTTCACCCGTTTTTCCTTGTTTTTGCCCAAAACCGGTTGCGTACCTTGAGTACTTTTTATGAACACGATGCGTTGAGCGTGGCAGACAAATACTGGATCGAGCTTTTAAACGGCAAATATATTTGTAACTACCTGGGCAGTGGCTCGCTGAAGAATTATCTGATGCGGCGGTTGAAGGATCGAATCACTGATAAAATACGCAAAATCATAAAAGCAAAGGAAACTCCGTTTTCCCAAGGTCTTGTGAGCCCAGGAGACGACAGAACTGAAGATGACCAAATCGATGCCGCTATTTACAAAAATGTTCTGCAAGTTGAGACACCTTATGATCAGCTTGTATCTGAGCAAACTAGACAAATCCTCTATGAATCTTTGTTTCAACTTGTAGAAGAACACCCTGTGGATGCGGATTATATAAAAATGCACCTTGACGGTATGACATATAAACAGATGGCGCAGATTGAATTGGCGAGTGTCAATCCGGATGAAGAGACAGTCAGAAAAAAAGCTAATGCGATTAAAGTGCGGTTTATGCGTAAAAAGAGGGGATCGCTGGCTCGCTTTACCAAAATATTGGTGCGGAATATGGATAAATATGGAATTGATGAAAGGGAAGTGTGCAGATATTTTTAATTATTCAACAAGGGAGTTCGCATGTCAAATCCCCATGACCTGTTTTTCAAAGAAACGTTTTCAAGAAAAGAGGTGGCATCAGGTTTTCTCCATGAATATCTTCCTGAAGATATTCTATGCCTGACCGACCTGAATTCATTGGCCATTGTCAAAGACAGTTTCGTGGAAAAAGAATTGGCCGATCAATATTCCGATATCCTTTACACGGTGTTGTTTAAGGATTCGCCGCTATACATTTATCTTTTGTTTGAACATAAAAGCTATGCGGACCCCATGACAGCCTTTCAGGTTTTAAGATATATCGTGAGTATATGGAAGCAGTATCTTAAACAAAACCCCGATGCTAAAAAGCTGCCCGCAGTTTATCCGATGGTGATCTACCACGGGCGTTGGAAGTGGCATCTGAAACGTGATATTTACGCGCTTATAGAGCCTGAAGATGAAGTATTAAGAAAATATACACCGAGTTTCCAATACGCGCTGCACGATATTTCACATACACCGGATAAAGAGATCAAAGGACGGATAATCAGCCGCATCGTTCTTCTTTTGCTTAAGTATATATTTCGTCCTGATCTCAAATCCGAGCTCCCGGCCATTCTTACGCTGCTTAACAAGGTCACATCGCAAACTGACGCGATGGAAATGTTAGAAGTATTCATGAGATATGTTGTGCAAGCAACGGGACGTTTTGAAAAAGAGGATGTGAATGAAGTCATTAAAATAGCATTCAAAGGAGATGATATCATGCAAACTTTTATAGATAAATACATTGAACAAGGCAAACGGGAAGGTAAACGGGAAGGTAAACGGGAAGG
>JAOZRC010000300.1 GCA_029940345.1 Desulfobacterales bacterium | reverse complement strand
TTTCAGTGTCGACAAAATAAGATGTCTATTCGGTGATCGTGAGTTCATCGGTGGCAAATGGTTTGCCTTTTTATTCGAAAGATCAAGACAATTTTCAAACTTAACCGAAGCCTGATTAAGCTTTCCCATTGCTAGCAAGGGTCCGTTCTACAGTGCGTGTACAGCCTGCTCCCATCCCTGCGCGGGCTTTTGCATCTTCTACTGTTCTTTCTGACTTCGATGAACCACGCTTTGCAAAAGCCAGATTGCCATTTAGTTCGTGAAGGCGACCGGACGCTATCGCTTTTCTCAATGTGTCATATTTTATAGCAAGTTTCTCACATATGTCGTTCCGGCTCCAGCCCTTGTCTAAAAGCTCTTGACACCCCTTTTTAACTTCTCCGCTTATCACACTGCCCCCACGACCTCTGCGGGCTTGAAAAAAAGCTTTGATCCCTCCTTCTTTGTACTTTTTAACACTTCGCCAGACACTATTCGATGATACTCCGAATGCCTTTATGATATTAATATTGCGACATTGACCTGATACAATAAGTTGACTTGTGAACATACGAAATGATGCCATATCTTTTTCATTATGAGAGAAAATAGGACTTATTCCCGCGAAGTAATACCAACTGCCATTCTCATTTCGAACACTTAAAATATCATTAATCGCAGTTGCACCGGAAGGCAGAAGAGGTAATAATAATTGAGCCATTTGGGTCCCTTTGCTTTTTGGTGATTAATATTTGCGTAACCGTTCCAGATAACATTTAAGCAAAAAAGGTCCCATATTATTTTCCTATAAAAATATCAAGGAATATTTGTTGTTTTCTGATATAATTCTTTTATTATTAAAGCCTTATACTATTTACCGCTTCTTGCCCAGGTCAGGTATTCTGAGACTATCGTGTATTATCCGCTTCTTATCATCCTCTTAGAGCCTGTTTGAAAAGTCTTAAATCGGCTGCAAAAGCGTGAGAACGGTAAGGTAAACTACTTTTAAATAGCGGAACACGCGATATCCATACCAAACAGTATTGGTTCAGGCCATCTGACGACAGTGGGTTTCTTTGGTAAAAAACAGGAGCAAAACAGATAAAATGACCCATCCCATCATGGGTATAAAGCCGTACTCATAAGCGCTGACAGAATAGACTCTTACCCCGTCAACCATCTGGCCGGTCCAATTGTAGTCCAGGATCCGGCCCACAACCGGCTGGAGCAACATGGGACCCATCATCACCCCCATGTTGGTCAGGCCGGAGACGGTTCCGGACAAGGACACAGGAACCGATTCGGTGACAAAGGCAAAACTGATGATCATGCAGCCGGAAAAAAAACCGGTGACGGAAAGCGCCATGACCAGTTGAAAAAAGGAAAGACTTTCCCTGAACAGGATCAATGCCCAGCCCAGGGCAACTATCATAGTTCCGGCAATATACAAGGGTTTTCGTTTTCCCATCCGGTCAGACAGCCACCCAAACACAGGGGCTCCGACAGCCCAACCGACAAGCAGAACAGAAGTCATGGCAGACGCTCTGACCGGGCTAAGTCCGTGGTGAGAGACCAGAAAAAGCACCCCCCACAGGCCGGAAAAGGTGAGGATACACCCCACAATACCACCGGGAATCAAAAACAAAAGCCAGGTGTTCCGATATTCAGACAGTTTGAACAAACTCTGCCAGATTGAGCGGAAAGACAATGACGCCGGCGTGGGTATTTTTTCTGTAAAGCCTGGATATCCCTTTTCCTGGGGCCAGTCCCTGACAATAAACCAGATTAGCCCGCCCAGCACAAGGGTCATCACACCGGTGGCGCATATAATCTGGCGCCAGTGGAAGATATCCATGAGAAACCTTAAAGGAGGGCCCGCGCTTACAGCGCCAATGAGTCCGATGGACAGGGCGTTGCCGGCCACAAAGGCGCAGATTTTTTTCGGAAACCAGGAAGAGGAGAGTTTGAGCAGTCCTACAAAGGCCACGGCCACGGATCCGCCAATGAGAAGCCGCCCAAGTCCGGCCCAAAAAAATCCGGGGGACAGGGCAAAAAGTAATGCGCCCAGGCCCGCAACCAGACAACCGGCGCTCAAAAGTTTTCTCGGGCCGAGTGTGTCGGCCAGAATCCCCGTGGGAATCTGCATGGCAACATAAGCATAAAAATAGAGGCCCGATAGATGCCCCAGGCCCGAGGCCGAGATATGAAACGCCTGCATCAGTTCCCGGGTCATGACGGCCGGGGCCACCCGCTGGAAAAAGCCTGCCAGGTAAAAAAGGGCGCCTAAGCCCCAAATAAACCACGCCAAAGTCATGGGCGGGCCGGTTATTTTATCAGTTTTCATTTATATTTTTGTTTCTCCTTGTACCATACTTAGGGTTTTCCCAAAAATGAATATAACTAAAATGTAGGGTGGGTGGAGTGTAACGGAACCCACCTAACGGAACCCACCGCATTTCCCTAACTGGTGGGTTCCGTTACACTCCACCCACCCTACAACTGTCTGAATTAGGATTTGTAAGATTTATGGATTATAGGATGAGGAAGGTATGAGGAAAATAGAGTTTATAAAAATCCTAAAATCATTTAATCTTAAAAATCCTAATTCAGACAATGGTATACAAAAAAAAATTCGCTGCCTGCGGCGCTTTTCTTTGTCTGCATACAAATACCGTTCCGCAGGACAGCGCGGCAGCTACGGATGATGGAGGACGGCGCTAGCGCTCCTCCCGCCCTCCTCATCCCACGCCTGCCTCGCTGTCATGCTCCTCTCTTTTCCTGCTTTCTTTCTCTCCTGCTATTTTTAGGAGCAAGGCCAGCTGGAACCCGCTAAAAAGGTTCCGGTAGCCAGGGGTGAACCCGATACGGTTCGCCGTCCGGCATTTCCCGGCATCGCTAATCCAGGAACCTCCACGGAGTACCCGCTGCGCGTCTCTCGGCTTATCAATCCATGCGCTTCCGTCCTTAGGGGCACCTTCATAGTTTTCATCTATATTTTTGTTTCTCCTTGTACCATACTTAGGGTTTTCCCAAAAATGAATATAACTAAAATGTAGGGTGGGTGGAGTGTAACGGAACCCACCTAACGGAACCCACCGCATTTCCCTAACTGGTGGGTTCCGTTACACTCCACCCACCCTACAACTGTCTGAATTAGGATTTGTAAGATTTATGGATTATAGGATGAGGAAGGTATGAGGAAAATAGAGTTTATAAAAATCCTAAAATCATTTAATCTTAAAAATCCTAATTCAGACAATGGTATACAAAAAAAAATTCGCTGCCTGCGGCGCTTTTCTTTGTCTGCATACAAATACCGTTCCGCAGGACAGCGCGGCAGCTACGGATGATGGAGGACGGCGCTAGCGCTCCTCCCGCCCTCCTCATCCCACGCCTGCCTCGCTGTCATGCTCCTCTCTTTTCCTGCTTTCTTTCTCTCCTGCTATTTTTAGGAGCAAGGCCAGCTGGAACCCGCTAAAAAGGTTCCGGTAGCCAGGGGTGAACCCGATACGGTTCGCCGTCCGGCATTTCCCGGCATCGCTAATCCAGGAACCTCCACGGAGTACCCGCTGCGCGTCTCTCGGCTTATCAATCCATGCGCTTCCGTCCTTAGGGGCACCTTCATAGTTTTCATCACAATCATCTTCCACCCACTCCATCACATTGCCATGCATATCGTATAATCCGAAAGCGTTGGGTTCCTTCTCTCCCACCGGATGCAGCTTACCCTTAGAATTTTCTTTATACCATCCGGCCCGGTCAAGGTCCGCTTCCGAATCCCCTGTGTAATAACGCGTTGTTGTCCCGTCGCGGCAGGCATATTCCCACTGTGCTTCTGTCGGCAGCACCAGACCGGCCCACTTGGCATATTTTTGGGCATCATCCCAGTTCACCCCCACAACAGGTTGACGCGGCTGGTTGAATTGGCGGTCGCCCCAATTAGCCGGTTCCCTCATTTTCTTATTCCTGGCTAAGAAGCGGCCGTAGTCCTCATTGGTCACCGGATAACGCCCCATGTGAAATTCCGGCACACTTACTTGATGCTGAGGGCCTTCGTCGTCGTACCAGTCTACCTCGGATTTCGGGGAACCCATCAAGAACACGCCGCCCGGTATCCGCACCAATTCATAGCCGCCCGGTTTTGAAATGATAACATCCTGCTTACCTTCTTCAAAACGCCTTCCTATCCGCTTTTTGATCTTGTCATAAGGATGGTCCCGCAAAACTGTAACCACGGATGCGACAGCATCGGCGTCCATGCGCTCCGCCACGCGCAGGGCGGCCAATTGGCGCTTCCATAATTCAGGATCATTCCGGCTCCCTTGTTCAGAAGCGCCATGAACGGATCAATATGGGTCTCGGCGGCTTCATCCAGACACATTTCCATCAAATCCGGATTTTCCGCAAAGGCCGGCAGCCTGACCACTTCGCGCATGAACGGCTTAAAAAGCGACGGGTCTTCCAGGGCCAGAAGGATTAGAATTACTTCCTGCCACCAACTTTCTCCGAAATGCCCGGCCAAATCCTTTAACACATTCATATCCTCAAAAGCCAGACGCCTTATTTCCCTTGCAGCCAGGTATTCCTGGAATCCCAGGTGCATGAAACCGTAGCTTCCGTCTCCCCAACCGGTGAGGATGCCGCTCTCGTCTCGCACGGCCTTTAAAAAGTCCTTTGCCGAACTGTCCCAGCCCACGGCTTTTACAGACGGCCCGATGACCGCCGCCAGTTCCCCGGCCTTGGCCCGGATGCGGTTTTCCTCCTGGTGAAGCCACAGTGCCGCCGGCTGGAGTACCCGGCTACCGGATTTGGCCTTGATCCGTGTAAAAACATGATTGGCTGCGCGCCATCGTTCTAAAAGCACTTCGGTGCATTCGTCATAGAGTGCTGCGCGGGTGTGGGGAAGATTTCCACGATCCGGCAAAGATTGGTCAGGAGCAGGGGATTGCGGGTCATTGCGAACACCCTTCGGGCCCTGAATTCAGGTTGGCGAAGCCGCTCGATAAGATCAGCGGCATTATCCTGGGCAATGATTTCGGCCTGTTTCACATCGGAACGGGTTCCCGTTTCGATGATGCGATACCAGTTGCGGATGAAGGCATCGGCCTGGCCCGTGGTCATCGGACTCAGATGGATTTCCAGAAAATCCTCGCTCAGGCGGGCTTCCTCCGTGTAGCCCGCAAACCGGCTGGTCACCACGAAAAGACACGTATCATATATGTCATGCGCTTTTTCGATCCAGCGGGAAACCCCGATCCGCTGTTCCGCTTCCGCCACCTCGTCAAGGCCGTCCAGGAGAAATAACAGGTTGCCCCGTTTGAGTAACCCGCGTCCGAATCCTTCGGGAGTATCCAGATGCGGCAGATCAAGCTGCTGCTGGATGAACACGTCCAGGTTTTTTCCCAGGTCCTCCAATTCACGCAAAGGCAAAAAAACCGGGATCATCTCCTCGCGCAGGCCGAGTTTGATCAACCCTCCGCCGATACACCATAGCAAAACCCGTTTCAAGTGCGTTGTTTTGCCGGAACCGGGATCACCCAATATAACGACACTCCGGCGCTTCATCTTAACAGCTTCCTGGAATGCGTCCGGAATGGAAATTTCCCGGCCGCCACCGCAATCCTCAAGATGCTTGTTCGCATCATCCGCGTCGGCAAAACAGGCTTTGCCCACGATACGTTTGTCGATCATCGCGCCCAGCGGCACGTAAATATCCTCTACGTGGATGGGCACCCGAAGATTGGTTTTGAAACCGGCCAGGGGTATTTTTTCGTGAAGCGACCGGGCCTTTTTACAGTAGTCGTGAATGGCTTTCAGGCTCACTTCGTCGAACGTGTCCGCCTGTATCGAAGAACTGTCTGGCATCTCCGGTTCAGATGTAACCGGAGATACCGGTTGCGACGCCGTTTTTTGCCGGTTCAGAACCGCGGCCAGAATTTTCTTCAGGCCGGCTTCATAAGACGGAAACAGGTCCACGCGATGAAGGCCAGCCAACCGCTCTTCAATCGGTTCGCATTGATCGACCCGCACCGGGATGACAGAAATGTCATCGGCGGGATATTCATCGCGAATATCAAGGGCTGTTTTCAGCTCTTTTTGGGCAAAGCTTTTTTGGTTCAGGTAGTTGGAAGACAGGAGGGCCAGAAAGAAACGGCTTTTCCGAATCGCTTGCGTAATCGTCGATTTCCGGTTCTGGCCTGGCACCAAATCGTTCTCGGCCATCCATGTGGCTGCACCGGCCGTTTCGAGGTCATTGCGAATCGTTTCCGCACGCTCAAGATCATCGGCGGCATAACTGATGAACACCCTGTTTTTCATAATCTTTCCCTTATCCGCAAAAGTTCGCCTGGCAGTTCGTTTTTGTACTATACTATTAATATTTCTGATTCTAACGGATTTTGTTGATACCAATATTCGATTCTGCTTTGCCGCAAAGCGGCATGGTAATAAAGCATGGGGTTTCAACCCCATGACGGGCAGACAGCAAAATGCGCCCTGAAAGGGCGCATTCCCTCAAAGAAGGACTGACACGTTTTTAACAGTCGATTATACTCATCATTGCATAATTTTCTAATCTTATAATCTCTGCCGAAGATTATAATATTCTTTTAAGCTGGATAAAATATATTTTGGTCTTGATTTTAGGTCGGCTTCTGGCTTAAAAAAAAGGTATGTCAGCACTGTTATACTTGGCACGGTCATAATTGGTGATTTTGAAATATGTCTTTAGCCTATGAAT
>JAOZRC010000299.1 GCA_029940345.1 Desulfobacterales bacterium | reverse complement strand
AAAAGCTGCAAGTTCAATGGCAGTCCGGCAAAAATGTGTATGACGCCTATATTAATGATTCCGATCTCATTGGCACCCATTTTCGTTACGGTCATGTGGTCAATCTGACCGACTGGATGGCGGGCGAAGGCAAAGATGTCACCCTTCCCACTCTGGATGTTGACGATTTCATTGGTAAATCATTTACCACTGGCCCTGATGGCAAGCTTTATCAACTGCCGGACCAACAGTTTGCCAACCTTTACTGGTTCCGCTACGATTGGTTCAACCGTGAAGACCTTAAAAAGCAATTCAAGAAACTTTATGGTTACGAGTTAGGCGTTCCCGTAAACTGGTCGGCCTACGAGGACATTGCTGAATTTTTTGGCAAGCATGTCAAAAAAATTGACGGCGTTACGGTTTACGGCCACAACGACTACGGCAAGAAAGCGCCGGACCTGGGTTGGCGCTTCACCGATGCATGGCTTTCCATGGCGGGCGCGGGTGACAAAGGGATTCCCAATGGCAAGCCCGTTGATGAATGGGGCATTCGCGTTGAAGGATGTCGTCCGGTAGGCGCCAGTGTCGAGCGTGGCGGAGCCGCCAATGGCCCGGCCGCCAAGTACTCCCTGCGCAAATACATGGAATGGCTTAAAAAATACGCTCCCCCGGGATCTCTCGGCATGGATTTTTACCAGTACCTGCCGGTTCTGGCCAAAGGCGATGTAGCCCAGCAAATTTTCTGGTACACGGCTTTCACCGCCACTATGGTTGAACCCGGTCCGACAGTCAACAAAGACGGAACGCCCAAATGGCGCATGGCTCCCTCCCCCCACGGTCCTTACTGGGAAGAAGGCATGAAACTGGGTTATCAGGATTGCGGTTCATGGACGTTAATGAAAAGCACACCGGTGGAACGTCGTAAAGCGGCATGGCTTTTTGCGCAGTTCTGTGTGGCTAAAACCACGTCACTTAAGAAAACGCATGTCGGCCTGACGCCGATTCGCGACAGTGATATTCGCCATAAATCTTTCACCGAACGTGCGCCCAAACTCGGCGGACTGGTGGAATTTTATCGCAGCCCGGCGCGCGTCGCCTGGACGCCCACCGGAACCAATGTGCCCGATTATCCCAAACTGGCGCAGTTATGGTGGCAAAATATCGGTGAAGCGGTTTCCGGCGAAGTGACCGTGGATCAGGCAATGGACAATTTGGCCAAAGAGCAGGATAAAGTGTTGCAGCGTATTGCGCGCTCCGGTGTGCAGGGCGAATGCGGTCCCAAGCTGAATCCCAAAGTCGATCCTGAAGAATGGCTGAAAAAACCCGGTTCGCCTAAAGCCAAGCTTGCCAATGAAAAACCCCAAGGTGAGACCGTTAACTACGATGATCTCATTAAGGCCTGGCGTGAAGGCAAGGTTCGCTAGAAGCATTGCTATGACCTTCAAATGTTCCCTCTCTCCTTTGGGGAGAGGGACAAAAACGAGGATGCAAAATCACTTGTAACGCAGGGCGCTTCGGCGTCCTGTTTGTATTTTCTGGTAATCTGTAAATGTAACATAACAAGCAGTTTTGCGAACCCATAACGAAGATAAAATGGATATATGACCGATTGCACTCACAATAACCTGACATTACTTCCTCCGGAAAAAAGCAAGCTGCGGTGCCAGCATTGTCATTTGACCATTGCACCTGAGGAACTTGGAAAAAGCTATTGCCCCGAATGTTTTGAAATGTCCGGCCGCAAACGGTATGATTTTGAAGCGATTGCGGCTGAAAAGACAGACTTGCACCGTTACCGTTGTGAAAAATGCGGTGTTATTATTGAATGTGAATAATGAAAATGATCTTTCAGAAAGGAGAAGGCATAATGGCCAGATATGTGGGCGCCCTCGATCAAGGCACGACCAGCAACCGTTTTATCATTTTCGATCATAGCGGGCGGATCATCAGCATTGATCAGAAAGAACATGAACAAATTTTCCCTCTGCCGGGGTGGGTGGAGCACAATCCCATTGAAATATGGCAAAATGCGCAGGATGTGATTCGCGGCGCGTTGGCAAAAGCACAATTATCCGGAACCGATCTGGCGGCAATTGGCATCACCAACCAGCGTGAAACCACCATGCTATGGGATAAAAACACCGGGAAGCCGTTTTATAATGCAATTGTATGGCAATGCACCCGCACCGACAAAATTTGCACAGAATTAACCCGGGACGGCGGCCAGGATCGGTTTCGTAATAAAACCGGCCTGCCTGTTGCCACCTATTTTTCCGGTCCGAAAATCAAATGGATTCTGGATAATATTCCGGAAGCCCGCGCCGCAGCTGATAAAGGCGAGGCCCTTTTCGGCACTATGGAAACCTGGATGATATGGAATCTCACTGGCGGTCCTGACGGTGGTTCACATGTTACCGACGTAACCAATGCCAGCCGCACCCTGCTCATGGATTTGAACACCCTTGAATGGGATGACACTATTTTGCAAATCATGGGAATTCCGCGGCAAATTCTGCCTGCCATTGTTCCGTCCGTTGACACGCGCACTTGGGGAACAACTCTGAAAGACGGCCCCTTAAACGCCCAAATCCCGGTTTGCGGCGCGCTCGGCGACCAGCAGGCCGCGCTGGTGGGGCAAACCTGTTTTGACCCAGGCGAAGCTAAAAATACTTACGGCACGGGCTGCTTTTTACTGCTGAACACTGGTGTGACACCCACCGTTTCGACTCACGGCCTGCTGACGACGCTGGGTTATCAAATTAATAATCAGCGTCCGGTGTATTGTCTGGAAGGTTCCATCGCCATTGCCGGCGCACTGGTGCAATGGCTGCGAGACAACCTCGGGTTGATTGCCAGTGCATCCGAAATCGAAACACTGGCCAATACAGTGCAAGACAATGGCGGCGCTTATTTCGTGCCTGCCTTTTCCGGTCTTTTCGCGCCATACTGGCGCTCCGATGCGCGCGGCGTTATCGTGGGCCTGACCCGCTATGTCAACAAAGGGCACATTGCCCGCGCTGTGCTGGAAGCCGTTGCCTATCAGACCTTTGATATTATGGATGCCATGAATAAAGATTCCGGCGTTGATCTGAGCGCACTCAAAGTTGACGGCGGCATGGTGGCCAATGAACTGCTCATGCAATTTCAAGCAGATGTCCTGAACGTCCCGGTTATCCGTCCTCAAATTGCGGAAACCACCGCCTTAGGAGCCGCTTATGCCGCCGGTCTGGCTGTCGGATTTTGGTCCGGCCTTGAAGCGTTAAAACAAAATTGGGCGGTTGATAAGACCTGGAAGCCGACAATGGCAGCACCAACGCGTGAAAATTTATTAGAACAATGGCAAAAAGCGGTGGACCGTACTTTTAATTGGGTGGATTGATCTACTTTGAGTTGTTCTGGAATAGCGCGGAGTGCAAGCTTCAGCTTGCGAAGGAGATGCGGGTATATTTGTCCACTGTAATGGAGATGTTTCAATGCAATCGAAAAATAACAATTTAACCGAACCGGCAATATGTGGAAAAAAGTGTATCATGCTTGACAAACGCTATCCCAAAGAATTGGTTCTGAAAGATCACAGCGAAGTGTTGTTAAGGCCCCTGGAAGAGGGCGATACGGATCTGTTTGTGCGCTTTTTCAAGGAACTGCCCCTTAAAAATCGCTGGTATCTGAAAGAAAACCCTTGCGATAGTGCTGTTATTGCCAAATGGATTCAAAATCAGAAGATTGGTAAAACTTTTTGTGTGCTGGCCCTGTTTGAAAAGCGTATTGTCGCACATGCCAGTCTGTTAATGCGATTGCACGGCGGTCGTAAGCATGTCGGCCATTTGCGGTTAATGGTGGCGTCTGATTTCAGAAAAAAACAGTTGGGCACCTGGCTAATCTTTGACATTATACGGAGGGCAATGGATTTCGGATTGGAAAAAATCCGCACCGATTTTATCATTGGTGTTGAAGATATGGCCATTAAAGGCGTGCGCAAATTGGATTTTGTTAAAGAAGGCCTTTTAAAAGACTATATCAAAGATGATCAGGGGAACTATTACGATTACCAGATTATGGTTAAGCATCTCCACCAGGATTGGAGTGATTTTTAGCCTTTTAACCCATGCCGCATCCGAATCAAAAAATTATTCCGTTTACCACAAAGCGGGGAACGCTGATTTTACGGTCATTTTGTCAACCTGACGAAATTGCCAAGATGACATTTTGCGCTGATTTTCACGCTTACGCCCAGTACAATCCGATCATCTCCCAAATCGAAAGTCTGATTAAGGCCGCCTCGCAACCGGACGCCAATGTGACGTTAGCGCATACGCCAGATGGCCTGATTGTCGGCCTGAGCTTACTGGTTTATCCCGACCCGGATGAAAGATGGCTTCGGGTCGGCCTTGAAATTATGATGGAACTGGCCGCCATCGAAGTGAGCAAGTCCTGGCGAGCCGGCGGTCTGGCTAAAAAACTCCTTAGCCTGGCCGTAGATCATCCGCTTGAAAAAGAACGCATCTTTTATATGGTGGGCTATTCCTGGACCTGGGATTTGGATGATAAGCAAAAATCAGCAACCGACTATCGCAATCTGTTAATTCGGTTGTTCACTGGTGAGGGATTTGCCATCTTTCAAACCAATGAACCGAATGTCATGCTGCGTCCCGAAAATTTGTTTATGGCGCGCACTGGCGATTGTGTACCAGAAGAAACGCGTAAACAATTTAAGATGGTGCGCTTTAATTTGGATATTTAGGCGGGTTGCTGTTTGCCGTATTTTTTTCCTTACCTCGGTATTTTTATTTGACATCTTTTCCAGGAGTTGATTAGATGGATGTTAAAGGGAGTAACCGCTATGTCGCAAGAATTAATGCCATTAGAAAAACGCGTTGTGCATGTCCGTTTTGAGGGGCAAAGCCAGGATATCGCTTTTGGCGTGCTTGATATTGGCGATTTAAGCAATGATCAGGATATGAAAAGTGCATTGGCACTTCATTTCAACACACCTGTACCTAAATTCGCCTCTTATATGATTGAACGGCATGTCAACGGCAATGTTACGGTTCGTCCCGAAGCCGTGTTCGGCTAACACAACGTCTTAATTTTTAACGGCAATCATATCCGCAATTTTAGCATCGGACGTACTCTTACCGCAGAAGCTTACAAACTCATAAAATGGATGGAGGGGTCGCCGGTTCGATTCCGGCCGCGGGCACTTTAATGCCCGCGTAGCTCAGAGGATAGAGCACTAAAACGTAGCTTTTCAAACTTGTACGTCTGATGTTTAAGAATTATTCAGACGCGTACTCTTACAATCAAAGCTTACATACTAGTTCACTTGGTAGAACACCGGGCTTAGGCCCGGCTGTAGTCGGTTCGATTCCGACGTATAAACCAAATGCTTTGAAAACTTGTACGCGTCTGACAAAACTGCTTAAGATAAGCGGCAATCCTTCATTTACCGGTTTATTTTTTTTAGTGTTCATAAATGGCACTATCCGAAGTCATGGAAGAAATCAGGCTTGTTCCGAAAGACAGAATGTTAATCGCTTTAAAATCAAAAGGATAAGATCATGTCGTATAGTGACTTCGGCTTAAAAAAAATAAGGTCTGAATTTAATTTAAAGATCGTAGAAAATGAAGACCTGTTTTCAAAAATTGAAGAAGTGGAAATCAGTAACTTTTTAGCAACGATTTTAAAACAAAATGTTCCTTTAGCGCTGGCAATCGGTACAGAAAAAGCCAGTTCCGAACTGATCATCATTAATATCTTATTGGAGATTAAAAAACAATTCAAGATCAGCTTTTTTTCCGGCATAGATTTCACAGTAGATAAAGAAAAAGGATTAAACGGATTTTGTGATTTTATTATAAGCAAATCACCAGAACAATTATTTTTAGATACCCCTATTTTGGCAGTGGTCGAAGCAAAAAATGAAAAAATTGTCAGCGGATTGGGACAGTGTGTTGCGGAAATGACAGCCGCAAGAATCTACAACGAACGGGAAGGCAATGCTGTATCATGTATATATGGGGCAGTTACAACCGGACATGCCTGGAAATTTTTAAAATTGGAAAACGATATAGCTTACATAGACATTGAAAATTATTATATAAAATATCCGAAGAAGATTATTGGAATATTCGGGTATATGATCAGCTTAACTCGTCAGTGAAGCAAAAGTAAAAGCTGTGTCCCGCTACGCTATACACAGATTTTAATACTTACTTCTGTGGTTGTTTTAACCAGCTCCTTTAACTGATCTGATTACAATCCGATCAGGCATGCACCCTGACAATCGAAGCTTACATTCTTGCTCTGTAAAAGCAATCAGGCCGATAGCCTGCGAATAATCATTGCTTCGAGAACTTGTGCATGCCTGATTAAAAACATAAGGCGCATTGCTACTACTGATGCGCCTTCTTTGATATTATGAGGCACACTATGGCTGACAACGAACAAGACCCGCGGTTAAAACTGTTTAACTCTCTTTTAACAACACCTCATCGCGATCTCGCCGGCATCTATCCGGTTCATCAGGAAATTATTAAGCAAGACCCTCGTTTTTATGTTCATTTGGCTGCGTGGTACGCTGATGAAGGTGAGATTCGTGACCACAAAGAGATGTTTATTGTCAATCTGGTGCTAAGCGGTTTTCCGGGGCATCGTGACGTAGGCTTGGCTTTGCTGCGTGAATTGCCCCCTTATCAAGTCGGCCGCGTGTTTGATTTTATCAAAGGGCGTGTGACCAAGCGCCAGGTTA
>JAOZRC010000298.1 GCA_029940345.1 Desulfobacterales bacterium | reverse complement strand
ATCAGAACCGCTCTCACGCTTTTGCAGCCGATTTAAGACTTTTCAAACAGGCTCTAAGCAAGCGGCTCGGAAAACAACCCAAGTTATGCTATCAGCGGCCTGACAGAGTCAGTTCGGTAATGAGATTAATAAAATCATCATCGTTGTATGGTTTGACGATAAACCCTTTGACGCCTAAGGCCGCTGCTTTTTCACGATGCTTGGCCGCAGTCCTGGATGTAAGCATTACAATGGGAATATCTCCATATCCGGGTTGCGTTTTTAGAGCATTGATAAATTCATATCCGTTCATACGCGGCATTTCGATATCCAGGACAATTAAATCCGGATGCAGATCACGTAATTTTTCCAAGGCATCAATACCGTCTTTGGCGGTTTGCACACCCCAGCCCTGATCTACCATTAACCGGCTGACGACTTGACGGATGCTCACCGAATCATCCACAATCATTATTTCAAGCGATTTAGCAGGCGTTGGCCGGAAATCGGAAGTGACCGTTTCCGCTATGGCAGGTTCTGCGCCAAGCATCGCATCAATATTCAAAATAGGCACGACACTCCCATCTCCCATGATGGTAACACCGGAAATGCCTTTAACATAACGGAGATGTGATCCGGTGCTTTTAATCACAATTTCTCTTTGATCAATCAGGTAGTCAATCACCAAAACCTTTCGTCGGCCGCCGCTGTTGATAATTAAAACTAACGGATCATCCTTTGGGGATGACATTTCCTGATCATGTTCCAGGATATTTAATATGGCGGCCATTTGATAGAATGGCAGCACTTCATCACCGATTCGGACGGCACGTTGAAGATGAGTTACAATATTTTCAGGTTTGATTCGCATGATTTCGCTGATATCATTCAGCGGAAGCGCCAAGGTGCGTCCTTGGACTGAAAATAAAAGCGCGTGCACCGCCGCCAATGTCAGCGGTATTCTGATAATGAATTCAGTTCCTTGTCCTTTTTCGGAAGCGATACGGATAATGCCTTTAAGATCACGTATGTTTTCGCGAACAACATCCATTCCCACACCGCGCCCCGATATTTTGCTGATTTCGCGGCAAGTGCTGAATCCGGACTGAAAAATGAAATTATTGAGTTCCTCGTTTCCCATCTGATCGATGCCTTCAGCCAGTTTTTTTTCCAGGGCCACTTTTCTGATCGCAGGATAATTTAAACCGGCGCCGTCATCTTTTACACGGATAACAACCTGATTACCCTCTCGTGAGGCTGTCAATTTGATAAGAGCGGTTTGCGGTTTACTTTGCACCTTTCTGATTTCGGCTGATTCAATGCCATGATCAACGGCATTTCGAAGCATATGCATCATCGGATCAATAATTTTATCCCAAATTTGGCGATCCAGTTCGATGTCCTCGCCTTCGATCAGGAGACGCACCTTTTTATTCAATTCACCGGCAATTTCACGGACAGTGCGCCGTAAACGGTTGGTGATAACAGCCATCGGTGTCATCCGCATCCGCATCGTTTTATCCTGAAGTTCGCTAAGCAGCACTCTTTGTCTATTAATATGGCCTTCAAAATCGCTATGTGTGGTAGTCAGTTGGGAATAAATCGCCCCGACATCAATGGTGGATTCGTTTAATGTGCGGATGATAAGGTTCAGTTGGGAATAGCGATCCAGTTCCAAGGTGTCAAAGTCTTCAAATTTCGATAGCGCCTCCGGGGTTCCGGCCGGATCAGGCGGCAGGCCGAATTTTCCCATATTTTCCAGCGCTTTTACTTCATAGCCTATTTCCATATCGCGGGCGATGCCTCGAAGTCGTTCACGGGCCAGTTCCAGTTCGTAGAGCGCCTCTTTGAAAAGTTCCATTTTCTGATCGAAACCACTGGCGGTGATTATCAATTCACCCAACAGGTTGACCAGTTCATCAACCCGCAATGTTTCAATTCGTAAGGTTTTTCCATGACTGCTAAACATGCCTGCGGATATTTTATTATCAGGCGCATCATGCAAATCTTCAGCATCAATATCAGCGTTCGGATCTTTTGTACGATAGACCATTTCAGAGATGTTTACCACAGTGTGCGGTTCAGTACTTGCCGGGCTTCTTAAATCGGAAAGCTCTTTTTTTAATTGGTTCGCTTTCAGCGAATGGGTTATTGAAGGATTATCGACGGATTCAACCAGGAGGTCGCCGGATTCGGACAAAACAGCAATCATTTGTGGCGTGATTGTTTGTGTTTCGGTATACATCCAGTCAAGTAAATCTTCCATGTGGTGAGCCCAGTTAGCGCAATCCTGAAAACCGACAACTGCGGCGGCACCCTTGAGGGTGTGAACATATCTCCGAATTTCACGGATATTTTCATGCTGCGCCGGCGATATATTCATCGGGGCGTCCACTTCAGCATCAAGGGTGTTTAGCGCGTGGCCCATGTTGTCCAAATGTTCTTCCGCTTCATCGTAGAATGTGGCCAGTAATTCCGGAGATAGCGTCGCTTGGAGCGCTTTTTGAAGTTGCATCTGGCTGATCTCACTTTCCGGCCCACCTTCAGGAGATTTCATATCTGGCGCAATGATCAATCCTTCCATATTATCTTCGGCTTCATCGGACGGAATATCAGCATGTTCACCGGTGATAAGTTTGTCCGGCTCGGCATGTCCGATAGCAGACGATGGCATCATTGCCACACTATCGGCATCCTGTTCTCCGCCTTCTCTTTCAGGAACCGATTCCAAGAGCGCCTTTATTATCTGGCCGTTTTCATCGGATTTAAGGCCGCGAATGCTACGCATAGCCAGGGCTGTTTCCCGGAGCATTTCTTGTGCGTTCACACCGTCGGAGAGCATATAGCGGCAATAGATTTCAAAACGTTTTATCGTTGCGTGAAAAGCCTGGAAAACGGCTTCATCGAACGTCAGCCTGCCGGAAATGATCTCTTCCAGCGTTTCCTCCATTTCAAAAGCGATACAACTGAGTCCGGTGATGCCGACCATGGAAGCCGCACCTTTGATTGTGTGAACCAGGCGGTGAATCTCTTCCAACAGATCCTTCTGATGGGGATTTGTTTTGAGTGAGCTAACACCTTTGAAAAGGGTGGGAAGATACGTGTTCACTTCTTCAAAAAAGCCGCTGATAACGGCACTGGGATAGGCTGGAGGCATTACTTTTCCTTAAATCATTGGTATATACTTGGTAAGGTCATAATTTGTAATTTTTAAAATTATGGTTTCAAGATTCAGGACGTTTACGCTAAACACTGAAACCTTCACCATAGGTTTGAATAAGATAATCACAAAATAAAAATCCCAAATTATGGACTTTTCAAGTATAACTCGCAATTTACAGTTTTTCCTATTCAGCTTGGAACGCATTCATGCGGGGTGATAATAACAACCCGGCAATATCCAGGATATTAATTAATTCTTCACCGCTAGAAATGACGCCCGTGATAAAAGACACAAGACGGGACATTTGCAAAGTTGCATCAAAATTTTCAGACTGATACGGATTTGCCTGAATGGCCGCACCAAGCTGATCTAAAGATAGAATACCCGCGATTCGATCTACAAGCAAACCGACTTTCATATTTTGATGACAGGCGATAATAAATCGGCGACCGCTTTGCACCGGAAGCGAAGGCATTTCAAAAAAACCTTTTAAATCAACCATTGAAACAATTTCTCCACGAATGTTGCTTACTCCGAAAACCCAGTGGGGTAAATTGGGAAGCGGTGTGATGGCTGGCTGACGTCCGATTTCCAGCGCATTCGCCAGCGGAAGACATAACACAATATTATCTATGAAAAATTTTATATATTGTCCCGTTCCCGGTTTGGTCAACGCGGGCGGTTGCTCCGTTTTAACGGCTTCAGGCACCGCAGTATCTACTATCCGTTCTGTTTCCCGATCAATCGTTGCAATTAATTCATCTAAAGACAGTGCTTCCGGGGCACTCGACTCAGCATGGTTAGGGGTTAATCCTTTTGGCACCATCGCTTTTAAGACCTTTCCGCGAGTAATTCCCCGGCGATTGATAATAATTCCTGGCTGTCAAACGGTTTTGTCATATATGCATCGGCCCCTTGTTTCATTCCCCAATACTTATCACTTTCCTGTGTTTTACTGGTCAGCAGAATAATTTTCATCGCTTTCAGCTCTTCGTTTTTTTTTATTTTCCGGCAAACCTGGAAACCGTTATGTTTAGGCATGATCACGTCTAGCACCACCAGCGCCGGTCTTTCAGAATAGGCCTTTTCGAGCGCTTCTTTTCCATCCTTAGCGGTAATAACATCATAATTGTCTAAAAATGGCTCTGTTATCATGGTCAGTTGGGTGGGGCTGTCATCCGCTATAAGCACTTTGATTTTATTCATCATTACATCCTCCTTAGATCACCATTGTATCATTGCCTATGATAATTTAGGCAAATTCTTCCTGATTATCTCGAGCAGTTTTTGTGGATCAAACGGTTTGGTCAGATACGCCGTTGATCCGGCTATCCGCCCTTTCATTTTACTGAAAAAACTATCCTTGCTGGTCAGCATGATCACAGGTGTTTCCTTGAAATCGGAATTGCTTTTAATGATAGAAAGAATTTTATAACCATCCATTTTAGGCAAAATAATGTCCAAAATGATCAGATCAGGCTTGTGTTCATTCAGACGGCTTAACGCTTCGATTCCGTCAGAGGCTTCTATTACATGATAATCATTCTGGCTGAGAGTGACAGCGATTACTTTGCGCGTTGTCGAACTGTCTTCCACTACCAGGATTTTTTTACGATCAGGCCCCAGGAAAACTTCCTGTGAAGAATGATTTTGTTTTTCAGGCATGTCGGGTTTGGACAGATCGGCAGCCGGTCTTATGGAAGCAATGTAGTTTAACACCATTCGAAGTTGTTCGGCAAACTGTTTTTTTTCAGGTGCCAGTTTGACCGTTTGGTGTAAACGCGTAATCGCTTTTTCCCACTGGGCCAGATTGAGATGCGCCAATCCCAGGTAATAATTCGCCGTAATATTCTTTTCACGACCGATGACTTCGGTATACCTTATAATCGCGTTATTGAGAACCGTTTCTCGAACCTGATTCTGACCGGGCCGGTTATTTTTTCGCAAAGTCGGGTTAAATATTTGTTTATGGATAAAAAAATATGCGTTGCAGTAATGACATTTGCTTGCGTCAATTTGCGCCGGGGTCCAACAAAAAGGGCAGTGTCGGATAGATTTCAGGGTCTGAGAATTTATTTGGTTTTGAGCATTGAGTATCAGGCTGACCGCATTGAATTTTTTGATTTCATTAATAATTTCCATATTTTCAGGTGCCAACTTCCGAGCATTGGTCAATGATAATTCGATCGCTCTCAGGCTTCCCGAAATGCGTGAATACCATAACCAGGCTTTGGCATTACGCGGTGAATTCTTGAGCAATTTGGTTAAAATAGGCCGTGCTTTTTTAAAGTGGCACCCTTGGACCAGGCGAACTGCGTCATCAAGCAAATGATCTCCCGAAGCCATTGATTCATCTTTGACATGAGAGGCTTTGAGCAGGATATGCATCAGAGATGATGTGATGCGTTTTTGTTTATGAACCGGGGGCAGCAGTTCAATCTCCGTATTGTCCCAGCCAATAATTTCAATAGCCGCGTCTTTACCTTTCAGGTGGAATGCGACGGCATCAATAATCGCGCCTCTTTCGATATACAGATAACCTAATTTGTTTTGTGATGTGATTTTAAGGGTTTTGGTTTTTTGCTCGATCTCAAACAACTGAAGAAAACTGACCAGACTGAAACCATGAATGGTATTGCGGACACGATTGTTAAGGGATTTTGTTATTTCACCCAATAACACATTGAAATCAATCGGTTTTTCCAGATACACAGTTCCCTGTTGAATTAGCCGGCCCTTAATTTCAGCAGAGCCGAATGCGGTGAGAACAATCACAGGTATTTCCTGATGGCGTTGGCTCATCTGCGCAATTAACTCATAGCCATCCATTATGGGCATACGTAAATCGGTGACGGCCAGATCAATAGCGGACGACGCCATTATTTCAAGGGCATCTTTTCCATTGTGGGCGGTAATGACGCGTAACTCTTTATCAATAAGTTCAAGTCCTTCTTTGACTGCCTGAAGAAACGCTTTTTCATCGTCCACCATTAGGATATTGTGCATATTTAGCCTATCTGATATCTCCGGTCCGGATTGTCAGGTTTATTCAGCGTCAGTGATTAATATCAAACACTCCATTTATTATAACATAACTAAATATGATACCACATTTCAAAAATGATTGCAATTCCTGTTTTTCATAGAAAAAGCATTTCAGACAGGGCAATTGCATGAAATTCAAATTATTGTAAATACAATTAGTTACAAATAGTTATATAGCAATTCGGATCAGTTAAGCGTGATAGTGCTGAAAGTAACCTATTAAATTTATTGTCAATAAAAAATCATACTAAATTTTCATGCAATTGCCCTGGCATTTCTGCTTGACACTGTTTTAAGTATGAAGCATATATTGATAATATGAAAAAATCAGCTAATAAGTATTTGGACACAAGTTTCAATTTTCCCAGCATCGCTCGCGCCGGTTTGAAACCCGGCGGCATTGCTGGCGGGTTGCAAACCCACCTTGAGAGCCTGTTTGAAAAGTCTTAAATCGGCTGCAAAAGCGTAAGAGCGGTTCTGATTTCCGCAAACATGGCAATAGGCCGGCTATTCCCTTAAAATTTGCGAAAATCAGCCCTCGCTCT
>JAOZRC010000970.1 GCA_029940345.1 Desulfobacterales bacterium | reverse complement strand
AAACTTTGATGGTCACCGGAAAGACATAGAATGTTATGAATATCAAACGAAGCGGCTCCCAGAATATCGCTTTGCAGCGCAATTCGGTTGCGGTCGCGCGTCACCATCTGAAGCACCGGTTCCAATCCCATGAGTTTCAGACGAATACATGCTGCCAGACTGCACATCCGGGTGACCGAAGTCTGGTTGTCGGTGATATTGATGGCATCGACGTGATCCTTGATGAGATTGGCCTTTTCTATAATCACTTCCGGATCGGTTCCCCGCGGCGGGCCGCATTCGGATGTGACGGCAAGATGGCCGGCGGCTAAAATCTTTTCTAATTTGCTTGGTGTCTTTACATTCATTGCTGTACATCCTCCCTTACGACTTTGCGAGGTCCGCCGGCCCTGTCCGTAGACCAATCCTTGACCGGCGCTAATTTTTCATAATCATCAAATTTGTCCAGATTTTTCAAGCGTTCAATAATGAGTTGCCAGGCGCAGACAACCTCTTTATTAATCTCACAATGACCGTTCGTCGAACCACCGCACGGACCGTTAAGAATGCGCTTGGCGCAACGCGAGACCGGACATATTCCGCCAGTGCGCGCCAGGATGCACTGCCCGCAGGCCTGACAGCGTTCGGTCCAGAGTCCTCTTTCTTCTGTTGCTCCCAGAAAACAGGTGTTGACACCGGGATAAATCGGTGTGGCGTGGTATTTTTCAGCCATAAACTGAACACCTACGCCGCAAGCCAGCGACACGACAGCGTCATACTTATCAATACCATCACGAATCTCTTCCAGGTATTCATGATCACATTGGCGCTCCAAGGTGTTTTCATCAATTTTGACTTCTTTCCCGTTATTGAGAAAATACATTCTCAATGCCGAAGCCAGAACACCCACTTCCTTTTTTCCCCCGGCTTCACATACGGTGACACATTCGTTACAGCCCAGGATGAGGATGTTATGGTTATCTTTGATCTCCTCAATGATTTCTTCAATCGGCTTCTTATCGGCGACAATCATATACGCGACCTCCTTCGCAGTATTTATATATTAGCCGTTACAATCGGCGTTATCGACAGATTAATGGGCGGACCGGTTTTCAAAAATGAATAAAAGCAGTCTGAATTGAAAGCGCTAATTCTAAAAAATAGCTTCTAATTCAACCGTAAAGCCTTCTAAAACTTCAGATGAGACCGTTCCCGTTTCGCGCGCTTCGTTATTTAACTGAAATTTATTGTTTATGTTTTCAAATACTTCAATTTTTTTAATTTTCGGATCGACAATCCAATACTCTCGCACCCCGCATTTTTCATATACTTCATATTTTTCTCTCAGATCCATATAGGCGGTGGATGGAGACAATATTTCAATCACGATATCCGGAGGACCTTCAATGCGCTTTTCACCAATGATTTCCTCCCGGTCCCGATGTATAAAAACAATGTCCGGCTGAAAAACATCGGTTTCACTGAACTGTACGTCTATGGGAGCGTAAAAAACTTCTCCCAGGGAATTTTTTTCTACGAAAGCATATAATTTGAACTCTAATGTTCGCGATATCCTCTGATGATAAACAATCGGCGCCGGCGTCATCACAAATGATCCGTTAATCAATTGGTAAAGTGAACCTTCGGGAAGTTTTTCATAATCTTCAACGGTGTAATTTGCTTTATCCGGAATTATATTTTCCCATTCACGCGGATCAGAATGTCTCGGAATTAGAAATGAACCCGGCTGGTTACGTGTGGGGGTAAGGGAATCTGTTTGCATTTTGATGTCTTTCTTCAGGGCCCTCTTTTGTGTAAGGGCGATAGTGCTATACATTTTTATTTAATAAGTTGATA